>NZ_CP115301.1 GCF_027625935.1 Streptomyces camelliae | reverse complement strand
ACGACGCCGGGCCGGCTCCCTACAGCGCGGCGCGGCCGCCGACACCGAGAGTCCGCCGCGGTGCCGGGGGCGACGCCGCGCGGGTACCGAGCACCCCTCGGGACCGCAGCTCCTCCAGATCAGGGAGACGGAGGCCGGGAAGGGCATCGAGCAGGTCGGCCTGCGCGGCGCGGATGGTCTGAGGACCGGCGCCAAGGGCGCGGCGAGGTGTCACGCGCGCATCGTACGGGCAGACAGCAGGTCTCCAAAGGACGTCCGGCGCCTTGGCGTCAGCTTGCGTCGCTCGAGCCGCTGAGGTGGCCACCACACGCGTGCAGGTCTACCGCCTTCCCCCCTGCCGCCCAGAATGCCTGGCTGAGCAGTCGATTGAGCTGGTCATCGAGTTGCTGCTTGAGGGAGCCCAGCTGCTTCGGACCCAACTCAGGGGACGTGGCGTTGAGGAGCGGGTGGGCCTCTGTGATCGCCTTGTCGAGCCACTCCATCGGGGCGACCGTGTAGGCGCCGAGCATGCCACTGCGGCGCGTGAACGGGATGTAGTCCACGCTGAGCTTCGCGTGAGTCTGGGTGAAAAGGCGCAGGTAGTCGAAGCGTTCCCACGCCAGCTCGAAGAGGCCCTCACCCACGGCGCCGACCCGCTCCACCTGTCCCTCGTCTTCAGCATCGACGAGAAGACGGCCATCCGCTGCGCGGAGTCGGCACGCTTGCTTCTGGGTGAGGCGGCCGAGCAGTCATCGCGGTGAAACTCGCTCGTCCTGGTTACCTCCTTGAAGAGACCCTATGGACATGGAGTTCCTCTGCTACCACCGCGACCGGCCCGGCTCCCTGCCGCTGCGCGACGAGCTGCTGGAAGATCATTGGTCCTACATGGACCGGTACGCGAAGGAGATGATCGCCCGGGGCCCGACCCTCGCCGACGACGGCGACACACCCACCGGAAGCGTGCACATCGTCGACCTGCCCGATCCCGCCGCTGCCCGCGCTTTCGCCTTCGATGAGCCGAATTACCAGGCCGGCGCCTACCGGGACGTGCTGCTGCGACGGTGGCGCAACATGCTGGGGCGTACCATGTGGGACTTCCCCGGCGGCCGGACCGGCGGCAACCGGTATCTGGTGCTCGGCCTCGGCACAGGGCAGGCCGCCGACCTCGCGGTGCCGCCCGACCGGGACGAGCTGATCGCCTACGGGCCGCTGCTGTCCGACAACGGCACCACCTGGCTGGGCACGGCGGTGTTGCTCCGGGCGCCGGACCCGGAGACGGCACGCGCCATCCTGACCCCGGACCGGTACGCCGACATCGAGGTGCACAACTGGCAGTTCGGCGGGCGGCCCTCCTGACGGAGGACGTGCAGGCCGACGTCACCACGGAAGTCCGTCGGATCGCTCGGCATCCCCGTGTTTCACCCGAGCCCGCGGATGGATCGACCTGACGCATACTGGCGCACCCGTGGGTTCGCGCTGAACAACTTTCAGTTTCCCCGAACCCACGGGGATCGAGGCCCTGTGCTCCCGAAGCTGCCGCGAAGTGACAAGTAGCTCTCCGTGCTCGACCTGACGAGCTGTTGTCATGGCTGCCCGCGTTCTCCCCCGGGCTAGGAGTAGAAGCCCCGGCCGTAGTCCTCGCGTGACACCGTGAAGTCGTCCGGGTGATCCCGGCGCAGATCGATCATCCCAGCCAGGCAAGATCACGATTGTTCGGTGAGGGCTCCTCTTACGGACGCAAAAGGGGGACGCCGTCAGTACCCTGACGGCGGTGACGACCAACACCCACTTGTCGAGAGCCATGAGCGGCACCGGCAGCCCGCCCCTACTGCCTCTGCCGGATCGTGTCGCAGAGTTTCTGTCGGAGCTGGGAAGTCCGCCGCGGCTGGCGGCCCACCTGTGCGCCGTCCATGACGTCGCGCACCAGCTGGTCGACTGGGTGGAACAGCGCTACCCCGTCGTGGTCTTCGACCGCGAGGCGGTGCTCTTTGGGGCGGCCACGCACGACGTAGGAAAGACGGTGCACCTCGCCGAACTCTCCGGGCCCGGATCGGCGCACGAGGTGGCCGGGCAGGCTCTTCTGCTCGGCCACGGCATCAGCCCGGAACTGGCGCGCTTCGCCGCGACTCACGCGTCATGGGTGGAAGCGCGGGTCGGCCTGGAATGCCTGCTGGTCAGCCTCGCCGGCAAGATCTGGAAGAACAAGCGTATTCCCGACCTGGAAGATCTCGTCGTGGCTCGGCTGGCCGAAGCGACTGGCCGCGGCGGGATGGGAGGAGTTCATCGCGCTCGACGGGGTTCTCGCCGACATCGGCGACGCGGCCCGATCATCTTAGGGGCGACAAGGCCTATTCGTCGCGCCGTAACCGTCGCTATCTGCGGCGACGTCGGATCAAGCACACGATTCCCGAGCCCAGGGACCAGCGGGCCAACCGTCGGCGCCGGGGAAGCAAGGGCGGCCGCCCGACCGGGTTCGACACCGACATCTACCGCCGACGCAACGAAGTGGAGCGGACGATCAATCGGCTGAAGATGTTCCCCGCGGTCGCGACCCGCTATGACAAGAGGGCCTGCATCTTCCACGAGACGGTCACTGCCGCCTCGGTCCGGCTTTGGCTGCGCCGGTGAGGATTGTTTGCACCTACTCCACCAGGCGTTCGGCGTCTTCCGGGACCCACGGGAAGGGCACGTCAGGCCACCGTGCGGCAGCCCACGCGTCGAGATCGACGGCGAGAACGGCGTCGATGAAAACCTCAGGCGGTTGGTAGCCGTGAACGGTGATGTAGTGGGTGACCAGGAGCGGGGCGGCGTAGGCGATGCCGACCTCGCCCGGGATCCGTATCTCCCCGTTCCCTTCCGGAGCCTCGGCCTGAGGACACAGGTCGCATTCGTGGACACCGAGGCAGACGTTCATCCACTGGACCTGCTGGATGGCCTGCAGCTTCTCCACGAAGCCTGCGGGAACAGGCCCTGTCGAGTATGGCTTGCCGGCTTCCAGCCATCCGATGTTCAGGCGGCTGTACTCAGGGCGGTACCAGAGCTCGTAGAACGACTCCCTGTCCCCGAACGCGTCCTCGTCCCGGTAGGTGTACTCGCTGAGATCCTCGTAGAACACCCGCACATCATCGCCGCACGCTGCGTTGCCGACCACGCACTTCCATGACCAATCGGACACTGCCTAGGCGGCCGCCTCGCCCTGTCCGAGGACGCCGTCGGACAGGCGCAGCCGAGGCCAGCACCCATGCTGGCCTCGGTGTCCGGTGCTCGTCACCGATGGAGGCTCAGGCCGCAAAGCCGATGTTGGTCACGTATTCGTACTGGCCCCACTCGGAGCCGAGGTCGACCGCGGCATCGCTTACCCAGGCGTTGTCCAGTGCTTCGTCGTTGTCGTCGGCCCAGGCTTCGACGATGCGGTCCCAGTGGCGCACGTCGAGTGTCCGGAAGCTGAGCTCGCGTTGGCGCGGCCGCGGTACTGGGGACTGGTTGAGTGGATGAATCTCGGGTGCCCCTGCCTTCACGATTGAGGCGCGCGAGCAGGTAGCGGGCGACGTTGTGTCGGCGCACCGTTCGGTAGGCCGTTTCGATGCGCTCAAGGTTCTTCTTCGAGAGCCGGACCTGGCAGGTCGTGGGATTGCAGGGGCAGCAGGTGCGGCTGATCGACGAGCAGGGCATGGTGGCGACGGTGCTGGCGAACTTCCTTTTCGCCGCCGACGACTTCGCCCTGGTCGGCGCTGCCGTTCCGACCGCGGTGCCGCAGTGGGGCTGTTCGCGACCGTGCCGCTGCGCGAGCAGGAGCGGGCCCCTGGCCTGGCAGCGGCACATCCGCGAGGTGGAGACCGACAGCCAGCCGCAGCGGGCAGCGGTCAGGCGCCGCGGCCCAAGTACGACCCGGCCACCGGCACCCTGGCCCAGCGCGAGCAGGCCAAGGCCGGGGAGCTGACCGCGATCGGCTTCGGCACCGTCGCGCGCACCACCGTGCAGCGGATGCGCCTGTCCTACCGGGCCAAGGGCCTGTGGGGCCTTGTCGATCACCGCACCACCCGCACCTACAGCCGCACCGGGCGCACCGACGAGCGCGTGGTCGCCGCCGTGCTGGAGGCGCCGGGAATGCGGGGCCGGTGGATGCCGTTGCACATCTTGCCTGACATGCCCGAGTCAACCGACTCGGGTGCACGTGAAAGGGGCACCTCATGGCACGCAGCACCACGCGGCCCGTCGTGAAGCTGAGGTCGACTGCCGGCACCGGCGTCACCTACGTGACCCGCAAGAACCGCCAGAACGACCCCGACCGGCTGGTCCTGCGCAAGTACGACCCGAAGGCCGGCGCCCACGTCCTCTTCCGCGAAGAACGCTGACCCCCGCCCCTGTCGCCCGGCGCCCCGGGCGACAGGGGCACCCAGGAAGGACACCGTCATGAGGCATGGCATCCACCCCGTTTCTCGCCCCGTCCTCTTCCGCGACCGCGCGGCCGGCTTCGAACTGCTCGTCCCCTCCACCGCCGCCGCGCAGCACACGGTCCAGTGGAAGGACGGCAACACCTATCCCGTCGTCGACGTCGAGGTCTCGTCGGCGAGCCACCCCTTCTACACCGGCACCTCCCGCGTCGTCGACACAGCGGGACGGCTCCAGCGGTTCGAGCGGCGCTACAAAAGCACCACTCGGGCCGGCCGTTGACGGCAGTGCCGTCGACGACGTCCCCGGTTCGACCGCACGGAAAGGAGACGGCCATGAAGGTACGCAAGTCGTTGCGCTCGCTCAAGAACAAGCCCGGCGCCCAGGTGGTCCGCCGGCACGGCGTGACATACGTGATCAACAAGAAGGACCCGCGCTTCAAGGCCCGCCAGGGCTGAACCCCGACACACATGGGCGGCCCGGCACCGGCAACACGGTGCCGGGCCGCTCCGCGTCCGGTGGGCGCGACATCGGTCGGGCCGGTCCCGCCGGCCGGCGCCCGGCGGCAGTGGCTCCCCCGCGCCGCGTCGGCGGACGGACTGACCTCCGGTCCGGGGGCCGATCGTGCGGGCAGGTGTTCCGGCCGTGGGGAGCTGCCCTGGGCCCCCGACATCCATACGCCCGGCCGGCGGACGGGGGAGCCAGCCACGCCGGCGGTCCGACGGTGCGTCCACGGCGGAGAGGCCGGGATTCCGCACAGATGCACCGGCTTCACGCGGCCGCTCCAACGGCCGGCTCTCGCCGTCGGGCCGAAGCCCGGTCGCATCCGACCGCCGACGGGCAAGAATTCAAAAACGCCGATGGACAGGGCGCGGCCGACTCGGCGACGTCCTCGTGATCGCAGCGCTCCGACGAAGACGACGCTCCTCCGACCTGCAAGAAGACCTACGGCCATCACCTCTTACGGATTCACCGCACTCCGCGTCAGTCGCTCACGGACGCAAAGCACAGCGGCGAGACGCGCTGGAGACCGGCAGAGCCGAACCCATCGGCCTGGGGCGGGAGTTCATCATCGCGATGCCCGCCGCCGGAGGCGCCCCGCTCAGAGCCCGCCGTGCCTTCCCGGATGAAGCCGCCCGCGCACTCGCCGATGAGACCAACCTCGCCAGGCTCGCCGAGGTCTACGGCCCCGATGACCAGGGGATGCGCGACGCCTGGGAGACGATCGTCCTCACCGGCCGCCGCGTCAACGAGGTTCTGAAACTGCGCTGGGGACTGCATCGGCCGCTACGGCGGCCTGGCGATGTTCTGGCACGACCAGACCAAGGCCGGCAACTACGACGCCGCGATCCGCATCCCCGAGCGCCTCTACGACATCCTCGCCGAGCGGCAGCGCAAGACCCTGGACCGCTTCACCGGCCGCCACGGCCGCCGGCCGACCGGAGCCGAGCGGGCAAAGCTCGCCCTGTTCGCCACCACGGTCCGCAACCCCGACGGCACCACGGCACTGACCTACCAGTGGTTCCACAGCCGCTTTAGACAGTGGATCGCCGAACTCGACCTCGGCCAGGTCGTCCCGCACCAGCCTCGCCATACTCTGGCCACCAGCCTGCTGCGGCACGGCGCCACCTTGACGCACATCCGCCGCTACCTCGGCCAGGTCTCCGACCGGATGGCCGAGCACTGCGTCCACCTCACCCAGGCCGACCTGGACAACGTCCTCCAGCACGTCTGGGTCGCCGGCCCCGGCACCGCCAGCCCCGGCCAGCTGCTGACCGGCGACGCCGCCACCGCGCTCACCCGAACAAGCCCAGGCCCTCGCGATCGCCCTCACCCGCCGCAGCACCCCCGCCGAGGGCGGCTTCTGCATCTTCCAGCCCGTCGTCGACGGCGGCGCCTGCCCCTGGAACCTCGACTGCCACAACTGCGACAAGTTCGTCCTCTCCGGCGCCGATCTCCTCCACTGGCGGCGCAAGCGAGAGCAGTGGCGGCTGCTGGCCGAAGGCGCCCCGGACGATGCCACCGCCGACTACCTCCACCGCTACTTCGAGCCCACCGCCCGCGCCATCGACGGCCTGGAGAAGGCCCTGGCCAGCCTCGGCGTCCTCGACGACGCCCTCGCACTGGACCTGCGCAAACCCCAGGACTGCTTCCACCGCGTATGTCCACCGCCTTCCGCGCCGCCGACCTCGCCGACGCGGGCGACGACGAGCAGAGCGAGTACAGCGATACGTACACAGCCGGCGGCGCCGCACCCGAACAGGACCCCGCATGAACACCTCCACCGTCCCCGAACCCCGCACAGCCGCCGCTCTGGCCGCCCGCCGCCGCTCACCGAGACCGCCCAGCCGCCCCGGCGGCACGGCGAGACTCTGGGCCGACATCACGAGTTCAAGTTCAGTAGCCCGCCGGCGGCCCGACGCGAAAGGCGGCCTTCCTCGCCTCGCGCGCAAACCAAGCAGGTGAACCCGCAGTCCGGAGAAGGCCTGCTCTGCGGGAGCTGCAATACCGCGGAGGGTACGCGCACCCGCGACCCGCTCAGTCTGCTGGCGGCCTACCGGGCACGCCCACCCGCCGTCGTGATCGGTTGGGCCGCGCCCTACGCAAAACCCCATCCCGTGGCCGCCGCCCGCCTCGGACCAGCACCGGACGATCCGGCGGCTGCGGTCCACTACTTACTGAAGACCGTAGAGGGCGGTACGTGACGTATTGTCACATCTGTCGTCTCCGGAGCGTGCAGGAACGCGGCATCCGCACTGACCGGAGGGCTCGGTCGTGTTGGAGTGTCCCCGAAATGGGCGCAGATCCTCGATCTTCACTGCGTTGGAGGTATCGACGCGTCTCCGGCGGACCCAATAGCATGCGGCGCTCAATTCAACCGCGATCAAGCAAGGAGGGGGCGCGGGATGCTACTGACGTGTCGGAAGTGTCAACAGCGTGAAGTTGCTTTTGACGGGATCAAAGGGCTGTGTCCGGTCTGTCAGCAGGAGAGCGACTTGTCGAAGCCGCCTCAGCGTCGCGGGCGCAACGCCAAGGCGGCGTTGCTGATCCAGTCCAAGGTGAGTCCCGGGCGGGTTTCGATGACGGGCCCACTACTCACGGTACTGGCTGCAGCCGCGGTGGCCATCGTCAGCGAGGTCGTGCGGTTCTCCGCCGAGCGCACGCGGGCCCACCAATGGGCCTTGGCCGCCGCCAACGACGGCTATGACCGGCAGGCTTTGCACAGCGCACTCCAAACGATCAACACCACGAACATGTTGCGCTTCGCAGCCTTCATGGCAGTTCTGTACGCCTACCAGCGGTGGGCGCGCGCCGGCCACGCGAACGCCATGTCACGCACCGACATCGGGCTGGGATGGGCCAGGGCCCTGCCAGGCGGCCGCGGAGTCGTCTGGACCTACGGCGCGTGGCTCCTGTCGGTTTTCGCCGCGCTCTACCTCTCATTCGTGACCAACTCCAACCTCCAAACGCCCGGCGACTACGAGACCGCGGCGAACGTCGACGCCATCTACAGCCTGGTCCGAATAGTCCTGGCCGTCCTACTGAGCATGTTCGTCGTGCAGTTGACCCTTGGACTGAACAAGCTGCTGGCCACGCCACAGACCATGGACGTGGCCGACCGGCCCGTCGAGCTGCAGACCATCGACGAGGAGTAACGTGCCACGCCTGGCCACAGCGCCGAGGGAAGCGCGACCTGCGATGCCCCAGTTATCCGCAAAGGTGCAGTCCCCTGAAGGGATCTGCACCCAACCGCAATAGCAAAACGAGCATCAGCTCGCGTACCGCCCTCTGAGGTACAGGCTGCTCGGCCGGCTGTCAGCGGCGGCCTGTTCAATGTCCGCCATGAATGTTCACGAGCTGGTGTCCGTGCTGGCCGATCCCGACGTCCTGCGTGCCCGTTGCCGGGCGCTGGCGCTGCTCGACGTTGTGCTCGGCGGTTCCGCTCCGAGGCACGACTACTTCCCGGGCTGGCGTGCGGGCGTGGACTTGGCCACGAGGGAGAACGGCTCCGGTGATCTGTACGGGGTCGTCTTCGATCCGGCCGGGGTCTTTCTCTACGGTTTCGACCATGAATGCGATGCCACGCCGTGGCGTGAGTGGCCCAGGGCGCACTGGCCTGGGCTGCTGGAGGGTCTGCCTGCTGCGCTGGCGCACTATCCGGCCGATCCGGAGCTGCAGTTCGAGGGGTTCTTTGACGCGACGGTGTGCGTGTGGCGCGAGGCGGATGCGGCTTCGTGGCGATGCGGTCCGGTGGTGTTCGCGCCGGGGGAGTCGGATGGGGCTGGTTGGCTTTTCAGGGTGCTGACCGACGGCAGTGCCGAGACCGTCTGCAGTGACGCTGAGGACTACTACGAACGGCCGGTGGACCGGCAGGCTGTTGCCGCGATCCTGGCGGGCGCCCCAGTGGACCGTCGGACGGTCAGTGTGCTCAATCCGGTGGCGGGCTTCGAGGCGGTAGCCGACCGTGCCCGCTGGGTCTGATGCACGATCGGGTGACATCTGAACTGGCTTGCCCTGCAGGGCGGGTGGGAAGGATGTCGCTGTGCCCAAGCCCTATCCGGAAGAGTTCCGCCAAGACGTCGTGCGAGTCGCGAGGAACCGCGGCCCGGGTGTCACGGTCGAGCAGGTGGCCACCGATTTCGGGGTCCACCCGATGACGTTGTGGAAGTGGATGCGCCGGGCGGACATCGATGACGGGCCCAAGCCCGGGGTGACCAGCCACGAGAGCGCGGAACTGCGGGAAGCGCGTCGGCGGATCAAGCTGCTGGAGCAGGAGAACGAGGTCCTGCGCCGGGCCGCGGCATATCTCTCGCAGGCGCATCTGCCGGGAAAAGGATCTACCCGCTCGTAAAAGAGCTGGCCGTGGACGGGGTGCCCGTCACGGTGACGTGCCGGGTGCTGAAGCTCGCCAGACAGCCCTACTACCGCTGGCTCGACAAGCCGATGGCCGACGCCGTACTGGAGGAGGCGTACCGCGCGAACGCACTGTTCGACGCTCACCGCGAGGACCCGGAATTCGGCTACCGCTTCCTGGCCGATGAAGCGCGTAGTGCCGGGGCTCGGATGGCGGACCGGACCGCGTGGCGGATCTGCCGGGACAACAACTGGTGGAGCGTGTTCGGCAAGAAGCGTGGCCGGGGCAGGAAGGCCGGCCCGCCGGTGCACGACGATCTCGTGAGCCGCAGCTTCACCGCGACCGGCCCGAACCGGCTGTGGCTCGCCGACATCACCGAACACGCCACCGCCGAAGGCAAGTTGTACCTCTGCGCGATCAAGGATGTCTTCAGCAACAGGATCGTGGGCTACTCCATCGACGCGCGGATGAAGTCCCGCCTGGCCGTGACCGCCCTGGACAACGCCGTGGCCCGACGGGAACACGTCGACGGGTGCATCCTGCACAGCGATCGCGGCTCGCAGTTCCGGTCCCGGAAGTTCGTCCGGGCCCTCGATCGCCACCGGATGGTCGGATCGATAGGGAGAGTCGGGGCGGCCGGCGACAACGCGGCCATGGAGTCCTTCTTCAGTCTGCTGCAGAAGAACGTCCTCGACCGCCGGAGCTGGACCACCCGCGAGGAGTTGCGGATCGCGATCGTGACCTGGATCGAGAGGACCTACCACCGACGCCGCCGACAGGCCTCGCTCGGCTGGCTGACACCTGTCGAATACGAAACCGTCATGACCACACCGGCCCTCCAGGCTGCGTAACCGAACCTGTCACCCAAACCTGCATCAGACCCGCTTGCTCGGCTACATGGTGGCGGATGCCTGAACGTGGCGAGGTGTCTCACACGGGCTTGGTACATCGCTACATCGGTTATCGGCAAGAACGATCACGGTCCAGTTGCCTCAAGGGCCTTGCCCCGGTTCTCGTACCCTCGACAAGCCTTGCGCTGGGCGGGGATTGCCGGGCACCCTGGCCGCCGTCGAGCGGCTGGCAGCGGGCGAGGAGTCCGCGTCGCGATGGACGGCGGAACGGCGCTGACGCGCAGGGTGTAGCCCTGGCCGCGCCGTACGGTCACCCGTGGTCGAGGGCGGCCCGCGCCGTGGTGCCGACACCCTCGGATACACCAGACTCGCCGCTCAGGCCGGAGGTCCCTGGAGCCGGTACGCCTCTGGGCACCACTCACGGTCACCGCAAAGACCTGGCGTGAGCTGACTCGCGAGCTCACCCATAGCGCCTCCGGCGTCATCGAGGCCCCGATGCACGATCGGCGAACGCGGACGCGGTGGGCGCGCCACGCACCGTGGCAAGACGAGCCACCGAAAAACTACTGCCATGCATCTTGATCCGGGGAAGTTGTGGCCCGTGGCCGGAGTCCTCGCCGGCCTCCAGGTCACTGGATTCAGTCTGCGAATCAACAGGGAGATCGCAGTCAGCGGCATGGGCGACATCACGTGGCTGCCCCTCGCGGACGCCCTCAACCTTGTGTCACTCGCCGTGACCCTGGCGGGTGTGTTCATCCCTCCCATTCTTGGGATCGGCAGTGCGGCTTTCGCCACGAAGGCCTTTGGCCTGTCAGTCCTCCTGCTCGCAAGCTACCCGTTCGCGCTCGCTGGCCACTACGAGATGTACAACCCTCGATCGGTTCGCAAGATGGCCTACTGCCCACGGCAGGAGAAGATCGTGCTGTCCATCGCTGCCATGGCAGTGATCGTCTACGTCGTTCTCGTGAGCATCCGGTAGGGGCCGGCCTGACGACAGTTGAATCGGCGACCTCACCAGTATCGAGGCCGGTGCCAGAGCGCTCCACGGCGCGGCAGGCCTGAATCCGTCGCTCAGGCGGGCCACGGCAGAGGGGTGGACTCCCCAAATCCCGCAGGACGGGCATAGGTTGACCTGCGAGTGATCATTTTTCGGGGGTGGATGTGGCAGGCCGGGATCTCAGGGCCCTGTTCAGTACGAACGACCGTGGCGTGGCGGTGCAGGAGACGTTCACGAACTGGCAGGCGCAGTGGGAGGCTCTGGCCGCCGCCCTCACCGAGCACCTGCAGCACACCGGCGCGCCCGGCTTCGACGTCGAGGATTTCGAGGCGCCCCGCGACAACGTGATCGTGTTCCACGGGGTGGGCGGCGTCGGGAAGACCACGCTCTCGCGTCAGCTGGAGGCGGCGCTCGCCGACGCGGGACGGCGCCCGGCGCAGTGGGGCGAGCCCGGCTGGCCGGCCGACCGGATCCTCCCGGTACGGATCGACCTCGCGCGGTCCGCCACGGCCGGCTTCGAGCAGATCGTGCTCATGATCCGGCTCACCCTGACCCGCATCGGCCGCCCGCTGCCCGCCTTCGACATCGCACTGCGCCGCTACTGGGAAACCAACCACCCCGGGAAGCCGCTGGAGGAATACCTGCGCCGCCGCGGCCTGGCCGCCCGGTTCGGCGAAGTGCTGCCACAGCAGATGGAGTCCGCGCTCGCTGAAGTCGCCCAGGCCCTGACGCAGTTTGCGCAACCAGCCGCGATCAGCCAGCCTGACCAGCCTCCCGCGCAGCGGTTCCAGCTTGGACCGCACGGTGACACCGACTCCGAGCATCTCGCCGACCTGCCGGGCCATGACCGGCCCGGCGGCCTGACGCACAGCGGCGAGAATGCGCTGGTAGTCCGGCGGAAGCATGGTCTCCTCCATGTCCGGCGTGCGGTGTGGGATCAGCATTACCGGCCGGCCGCCCACCTGCCCCGGCAAGGGCGCGGCCGAGGCCCGCTCGTCGGCGAGCTGATCGCTCACCCTCTCCAGGACCCGCTCGGCGACAGCGAGCTCGTCCCGCTCCGACCGCACCTCCGCCAGCTGCTTGACCAGCTGTTCTTCGAGTTCGTCCAGTTCAGCGCGGCGCGCGGTGATCCGCTCCAGTAGCTTGGGATCCAGCATGCATAGATCGTAGAAGGCTGTTCGTGGGGCCTGAGGCCAGAGCCAACATGATCTGACCACGGAGGTGTGAAAGCTGGAGCCAACCGCCTGCCCGACGTTTCCCCTCGCAGTCCCTTGTAATGTGGTGTCGTCCCGGGCGGCTCGGCATCCATGGAGCGGATCATTACTACCCACAATGCCTCGCAATCCCAGCCCGAGACCGCAACACGTGCTGTTGGCAACCGCACACTGGCTCTGACCGCTCTGCTGACGGCGGCCGTTCTCACCTATGCCTTGGATCTCGGCAGCAAGCTTGTGGCTGTCTCGCGGTTGGAAGGCCAAGAGCCCGTTGCCATAGCGGGCCACGTGCTTACGCTGCAAGTGTTCCGTAACTCGGGTGCGGCTTTCAGCAGCGGCCAGACCTTCACTGCAGTATTCACGGCGATTGCGATCGCGGTTGTCGTGGTCATCACGCGTGCCGCGCGTAGGCTTCAGAGCCTTCCCTGGGCCGTCGCCCTGGGCCTGATGCTCGGGGGCGCGCTCGGCAATCTCACTGACCGGATCTTCCGGGCGCCCGCGGTCTTTCGCGGGCACGTCGTCGACTTCATCTCCGTCGAGCACTTCGCGGTGTTCAACCTCGCCGATTCGGGCATTGTCTGCGGCGGTGCCCTGATGGTCCTCATGTCGATCCGGGGTACTTCCCTGGACGGCTCAGCCCCGCAGGATCGGCAGGGCCGGAGCATTCTCTCCCCGCGGTGACATGCTCCAGAACCGAGAGTTCGACCGCCGCGCATACACGGACACTGCGGACAGTGCTCTTCGCATAAAGCGCCATCACCATCCGGCCACAGGCAGCACGATCCAGCGAGCCAATCGCTGACAAACGATCTGCTCCGCAGACTGCCGCCGACGACCAACGTGAGTATCCCGGAAGCCAGTCATACCAGCCCTTCGACCTGCGGTTTCAAGTTGGCGAAGGCTCACTGATCGGAGAGCCTGGCCGTGCTGGAGTGTTCCTCGTGAGCGATCGCCAGCCCTACAAGAGCGACTTGTCCCACGAGCGTGGGCCCTGATCGAGCCCGTCGTCGCCTCCTGGAAGGCCCGGCACCCCTCCGTCAGCGGCCACCAAGGCGCCTACGAGATGCGGGAGATCGTCATCGCCCTGCTCTACCAGTCCCGTACCGGCTGCCAGTGGGACTACCTCCCCCACGACCTGCCCCCGGTCGGTGCGGTGAAGTACTACTTCTACAAGTGGCGCGACGACGGCACCGACCAGACCATCCACGACCTTCTGCGCTGGCAGGTCCGCGAGAGCCGGGGCCGATTAGCCGACCCCAGTCTGGTCGTGCTCGACACCCAGAGCCTGCACGCCGCCGCTGGCGTCCCGGCCTACCAGCAGATCATGGCGGTATTCGCCGCGGCTGATGCCCCGCTACGGGCGCGGGCGGTGTGTGAGGCGATGGACGTGGAGATCGCGCCCAGCAACATCAACAACGTCCCCCTGAAACTCAAGCGGCTCGCTGAGCGGGGAATCCTGGCCGAGACCGAGCAGGGGCTATTCGCCCTGCCACGGCCGTAGCCCATCCAGCGCAACCCCGTGTCCGCAGCTCAGTGCTGGTGCCGCTCGGCGAGCAGCTTCAGGTTCAGCAACTGCCGTCGAGCCATAATCAGATCGCCGACGGACAGCCCGAGGGCTGCCCAGCGGCTGGTTTGCATGACGACCTTGAGCAGCAGGCGCGTCGTGTCGTGATCCTGGGGCACGAGGACGTAGGACATGAAGGCGCCCATGATGGTGCCGGTCAGCTGCTTCCCCGGGGTGACCGAGACGATCCGGCCCAGCTCACGCCCGCCAGCGGTAGTGAACCTTTCTCCGACTTGAGGCTCGGGAAGGCCTACCAGCTCGCGAGGCGAGCGGCGGCCGAGGTTGTCGAGCCAGTCGTACGAGTATGGCGCAAGCCGCACTTGTGCGACCCGCCGCCACACCGCTTCTGCAGGCGCCTGGACAGCCACGCCCCGCCACGCCTGCAGCGTTGGTGAGGTGACGAAGTCGTCGCACGGGTAGGAGCGCACGATCTCGCTGTCGCTCACACCCCATCGATCACCGATCATGGGTCCATCCTCCACGAATGCCCCCGTTGGCTGGCGTCCGAGGCTGGGTACGCGCGTCGGCGGGCAGCACGGCTGGAACGCACCATTTCATTGCCATCGTTAAAAATCGTATCCCTGCGACGGCCGGATAACTCCCCACCAACCGGCCGACAATGGGGAGTTGGAACGGTTCTGATCCACTTCTTGTGGTCGGGTGACGTTGCGTTACGGACCTCTGATCGGTTGACCCTTCGTGTGAATCCAGCGTGCTCTGGACCGCCTTATCCCACCTGAAGTCGGTTGTGGTGGACGAGATCACGGTGGGCGACGAAGCGGTGGCCGTCGCGGCGCGGGCGACGAGTCCAGAGGCACCCTGCCCAGGGTGCGGTTGCAGGTCCAGCCGAATTCACGGGCGATACCACCGGCGTTTGGCCGATCTGGCGGTGGCAGGGCGGAAGGTCGTCATAGACCTTGTGGTCCGGCGGTTCCTATGCGAGACGCCGGAGTGCGGTCGCCGGCCGTTCGTCGATCAGGTAGAAGGGCTAACCGAGCGGTTCGCGCGTCGCACACCGGTCTTACGCCGGACGCTGGAGAGGCTCGCGCTGGCACTGACCGGGCGCCCCGCGGCCCGGCTGGCCGCGCACCTATCGATCCCCACCAGCGCGAACTCCCTGCTCAGGCTGCTGGGCAAGCTCCCGGACAAGAACCCCGGCACGGCCCCGCGGGTCCTGGGCGTGGACGACTTCGCCTTCAAGAAGGGCCACGTCTACGGGACAATCCTGATGGACATGGAGACCGGCGCGCGTGTGGACGTGTTGCCCGACCGCACATCGGAGACGCTCATAGCCTGGCTGCGCGACCATCCCGGCGTGGAGATCGTGTGCCGGGACTGGGCCAGCGCCTACGCCGAGGCCGTCCGCACAGTCTGTCCCGACGCCACGCAGGTCGCAGACAGGTTTCATCTATGGAAGAACCTGTGCGAGGCAGTAGAGAAGTGCGTTGGCGAACATCGCAGGTGTCTCGTCGAGCC
Organism: Streptomyces camelliae; assembly: GCF_027625935.1. Lineage (NCBI taxonomy): Bacteria > Bacillati > Actinomycetota > Actinomycetes > Kitasatosporales > Streptomycetaceae > Streptomyces > Streptomyces camelliae. Next base: position 257,956 of record NZ_CP115301.1, on the reverse strand, counting down.
CACCGAAGACATGACCGCCGACACCGCCGACGTGGAGGCCGGCACGGCAGCCGACGACGAGCAATCGTCAAGACTTGTGGATGAGCTGAGGGAAAATCGGGTTGCCGTTCCCGTGTAGCAGGCCGAACGATTGCTCCTCGTGACGACTGCTGATGAGAAGCCGCTGTTCGACGCCGCCAGGCCGGTCACGTTGGTGACCGGCGTCGGCCGGTCCATCGGGATCGGTGCGGGGATCGCCCGTCGACTGGCCGAAGCGGGCTGGAATGTCGCCTTCACCTACTGGACGCCCTACGACGCGCGCATGGCCTGGGGCGTCGAGCCTGACGCCGCGGACACCATCGCCAAGGCCCTGGAAGAGCAGGGCGCCAACACGGTGGCGATCGAGGCGGACCTCACCGGTCCTGAGGCCCCAGCGCGAGTCTTTGACCAAGCTCAGGGCCGCCTCGGCAACGTCACCGCGTTGGTGATGTGTCACTGCGAGTCGGTGGCCTCCGGCCTGCTCGACACCACCCTGGAGAGCTTCGACCGCCACTTCGCGGTCAACGCGCGTGCCTCCTGGCTGCTGATCCGTGAGTTCGGCCGACGCTTCCAAGGAACCCAGGGAACTGGACGCGTGATCGCCCTCACCAGCGACCACACCGTTGGCAACCTCCCCTACGGGGCGAGCAAGGGCGCACTCGACCGCATCACCCTGGCCGCTGCCCACGAATTCGCTCACCTCGGGATCACCGCCAACGTGATCAACCCCGGCCCGATCGACACCGGCTGGATGTCCGACGACATCCGCGACCACGCACTGCGCCAGACACCGCTGGGACGTCTGGGCAGCCCGCAGGACACCGCTGACCTGGTGGAGTTCCTGTGCTCACCGCAAGGGCAGTGGATCAACGGGCAACTACTGAAGAGCAACGGTGGCTTCGCCAGCTGACCGGCCGACCTGACTACGCGGCCTCCTCGCGCTCGACCAGGACGCCGTTCTTGAACCTGGCGCCGGACCGGACCAGGGCGACGAGGGAGGCTCCGGTGATCGCCCGCCGGCGGTCCTGGGCGGACTCGACGAGCTTGAAGACCATCGCCAGGGCTGCGGCCGGGCTTCCGGCCCCGCGGGTGACCTTCGTACGGAGCTTGGCTGTGGAGAACGTCGACTCGAACAACCGCATGGCCGTCAATGGGGTTCAGAGTCAGGGCGGGCCGCATCGAGCGCCAGCCGGGGAGCAACTCCCCAACTGGTATGGGAAGTACAACACCCAGATGGGGTTCGTGGTCCGCAGGTGGACCCAGTGCTCCGCCGGGAAGTCGTAGAACGCCAGCAGTTCCTCCGCATCGTCGGTGATCTTCGCGACGGCCCTGGGCCACTTGGTGCCGTAGGTACGGGAGAACTCCTCGATCGCCTTCTCCGCGTGGGTGCGGTCCTCGGCGTTGTAGATCTCCTGCATCGCCTTCGTCACGCCCGGCTGTGCGGACTTCGGCAGGCAGTTCGTGACATTCCGGGCTTTATGAACCCAGCAGCGCCGGTGGCGGGAGGCCGGGAACACCTCGGCCAGGGCATTCCACAGGCCCATCGCGCCGTCGCCGATGACCAGCTCGGGATCGCGCATGCCACGGCGGCGGCAGTCCCGGAGCAGGTCGGCCCAGGACTCGGTGGACTCCCGCAGCCCCTCTGCGAGGGCGATCAGTTCCTTGGTGCCGTCCAGGCGGACGCCGAGCAGGACCAGGACAACGAGTGGGCCTGGCCGAGCCGAACCTTCGGGTGCACGCCGTCGGCCCACACGTAGACGAAGTCGGTCTGCGACAGGTCTCGCTGCTGGAAGGCCGCGTGGTCGTCCTGCCACTGCTTTGTCAACCGGGTCACCGTCGCGGGCGACAGGCCGGCCGTGCCGCCGAGGAACTGCTCCAGCGCTGGCACGAAGTCTCCGGACGACAGGCCGTGCAGGTAGAGCAGCGGCAGCACCTCGGAGATCTTCGGTGACTTGCGGCACCAGGGCGCCAGGATCTTCGAGGAGAACCGCTTGCGCTCGCCGGTCGCGTCGTCGATGCGACGGTCGTTCACCCGCGGAGCCCGCACCTCGACCGGGCCGGCCGCGGTAACCACGGTCCGGGGCCGATGGTGGCCGTTACGGACAACCAGGCGATGACCGACCTGATCTGTCACGGCGGCCAACTCGGCTATGTACTGGTTGACTTCCGCCTCCAGCGCGGCGGCCAGCATGCGGCGGGCACCCTCGCGGACGATCTCGTCGATCAGGGAGCCGGACTGGGTGGAGCCGTCGTCGGTCACTACGCTGAGCACAAGCGTGCCTTCCCGACCCGCGCTGCGAACGCGGGCCTACTCGGACATCACGGGATCATCGGGAAGGTACGCCTTCTGCGTCCCGCCCCGGGACTGATCCACAAGTCCTAAGCACTGCTCGCCGACGACGCGCCGGAGCCCCTGGAAGGGCTGCGCGCGATCAAGCGACGCGAGCGCCATGCCGCGGTGCATACCCTCTACGACAAGGGCGTGCAGATCGACGTCATTGCCAAAACCCTCGGTCTCGACCGCAAGACCGTGCGCCGCTACGCACACGCCGCCACTCCTGACGATGCCTCCCGCGGAACCGGCTCCCGCCGCTACGGCCAAATCCACGCCTACTCGCCCTATCTGTGCCGACGTTGGAACGAGGGGTGCACGGACGCGGCACGGCTTCATGCGGAGATCGTCGAGCTCGGCTACCGCGGCAGCAAGCGGACTGTCCGCCGTCACCTGCAACAGATCCGGGCCAGCGGCAAACCCGCACCCGACAAGCCCAAGGAGCTGACCGTCCGGAAAGTCACCTGGCTGATCACCGCGCACCCCGACAAGACCGACGAGGGCAACGCGCTCAAGCTCAAGCAACTCCTGGCCCACTGCCCGGAATTGGAATTCGTCACCGACTGTGTGCGCGACTTCGCGCAGATGATGACCGAGCGCCGCGGCAGCGAGCTTGAGAGCTGGCTCACCCTCGCTGAGAACACCGGGCTGAAGCCGCTGCAGAGCCTGGCCCGCGGCCTACGGCAGGACTTCGACGCTGTGACTGCCGAGCTCACCTTGGAGTGGAGCTCGGGCAAGGTCGAAGGCAACGTCAATAGGGTGAAACGGATCAAAAGGGATAGCTACGGCCGGGCCGGATTCGACCTGCTTCGCCGCCAAATCCTCTTCGCAGATTGAGCGATCGCATGCTCCGCCCAGTCTCGGGCACCGGCTTTGGTTAGCCGGCTCGTTCGGCGAGCGCGATGGCCTGTTGCAGTGTCTGTCGCGCCCGAGCCAGCTCGTCCGCGCGCTGATCAAGACGGGCGAGCTGGCTGCGCAGGGTGTCCACCACTCCCGGGCATGGCCGCAGTGAACCGTCGGCGAGCGCGCAGGGCAGCACCTGCCGGATCACATGGGTCGGTAGTCCCGCAGCCAACAAGGCACGGACTTGCGCGACCGTCTGCTCGGCATCGTCGTCGTAGTCGCGGTACCCGTTGACCTGCCGCCTCGGGGTCAGCAGCCCGACGCGTTCGTAGTAGCGAAGCCGGCGCTCGCTCGTCCCGGTCCGCCTCGCCAACTGTCCGATCAGCATCCGTGCCCCTGTCTCTCCGGTGAACTTGACCTTCCCACGGTGTCAATGTTCAACACTGGGCGCGCGGTCGCACTTCCCCCGAATCCCTGCCCTGACCAGGAGAAGCCAGTGATCATCGATGCGCACAGCCATGTCCACGACCCCCTGAACACCCACATCGACCTGCTAGATGAAGCAGGAGTGGATCGCGCTGTCCTGTTCGCCACCCGGCCACATCCGGAACGGGCCGACGACCTGGCCTCGTTGCGACGCGAGATGAACGCACTGGCCGGTGCGACCGGCGGCCGCGCCAACGGCCGCGACGGCTACCAGACCGCATGGCAGGAACTCGACGCCGCTGTCGCAGCACATCCTGACCGATTCATCGGCTTCCGTTCCCTCAGGCTCGACCTGCCCGCCGAGCAGATCACCGCGGATGTCGAACGAGACGTGGTCGGCCGGGGCTTCCGTGGCATCGGTGAGCTGACCCCGCCCCCCGGCCAGGCCAGCCGGATCGAGCCGGTCCTGCGCGCAGCCGCCGATCATGGTCAGCTCCCGGTGGTAGTGCACGGAGCCGCACCGACCACCAAGGGCGACCTGACCACCCTGGCCGGCCTCGCGCGCCGCTATCCGACCGTTCCCCTGGTGATCAGCCAACTCGGCGGCGCACACTGGCTGACCGCAATCGAGGTAGTACGGGACACCCCGAACATGTTCCTGGAGCTGTCGACGGCCGACATCATCTTCGCAGTCCGACTGGCGATTAACGAAGTACCCGACCGCACGCTCTTCGGCTCGGACGCCCCCTACGGCGACCCGGTTCTCGCCCGCATGACCGTCGAACGCGTCACCCGCCCAGGAACACTGCGCGACCGCGTCCTCGGTGACACTCTCGCCGAGCTGCTTGGACTCTGAACAGCACGCACTGCTCACTGATCGAGCCCACCGTGACACTCTGCGACCGGACCACACCAAGTGGATCAGAGCCGTTGGAACTGGCCGCTGACACCTGCTCAGCCCAACCGAAAGGCCAAAACGGGCATCACCTTACGTACCGCCCTCTGAGGGTGCGTACTCGACGTTCACGCGGGCGCTTCGCCGCTATCAGGTCCGGCCGCACTGCGAGCCCTGCCACGCATCCACCGGCCGCGACGTCGCGATGATCGCGCACCCGCCGGGCGAAGAGATCCAGTTCGACTGGCTGGAGCTACCGGATGCTCCGGAGGGGTGGGGAGTGGGTGAGCATGCCCATCTACTGATCGGGGCGCTCGCGCACTCGGGCCGGTGGCGGGCCGTGCTATCGGAGTCAGAGGACTTCCCGCACCTCGTCCAGGCCCTGGACGAAGTGATGCGCAAGCTCGGCGGGACCACGCGCAGGTGGCGGTTCGACCGGATGGCGACGGTCTGTTACCCCTCCAGCGGGCAGATGACCGCAGCGTTCGCCGCGGTCGCGAAGTACCTGGCGGATGCTGCACATCACCCAGACCGGACGCGATCACCTGGCCCGGCACCAGCAGGACTACGCCGAGCACTACCCCGACGTCGCCACCCCTGCCGACCGCCGCCGCACCGTGACGGAGACGGGCCGCGGTGCCGTCCGGCGCGCACGTACCTGCACCACGGGATCGCTGCCCGCGCCGAGCGGTGCCGCGGAAGCGGGGCCCGGGGGCCGGCGAAGGCCCCCGGCAGCCACCGGCCCCCGGGCCAGGGCGGTACCGGAGAAGCACCCGCAGATCGTGCGATCAGGCACCGCCCAGGGCCCAACTGCCGTCCTGCGGCACCGCGAAGGCGAGCTTCCAGGGCGTGTGGTCCGGGACGGTGCAGGTCGCCCAGAGGCGGATGGGGGCGGTGCTGTACTCGCTGCGCCAGCGCTGTTCTCCGTCGGCGCCCTCATACCAGGAAGGTTTCAGGGACGGGTCGAGTGCGAGCCGATGACGGTCGCCAAGGAGGAGGGGGAAGGCGGGAACTGACCGGCCCAGCTCATCGGCCTCATTGATTCTGGGTCGGAATCGGTACGGCCCCCAGATGACTTCGGCTGTCTGCTCCGGTGTCGGAACGCCAGCCAGGTGAGGAAGCCGGGAGCGGTCGAAGTCGTCCCGTATGGTCAGCTGGATGTTGAGTTCGCCGAGCATGGCCGGGCTGTCGAAGCGGATGTACAGCACGTCATCGGACTCAGCCTGAAGTTTGATCCGGAGCTGGGGCGTCAGCTCCTTGTGCCAGCGGTCTCGTTCGATCTGCGCGACGGAGACGGCCGTCTCGTTCGCCTTCAGGGCTGCCTCGTTCGCTTCACGTGAGGCCTTCCATGCGCCCCAGGCGGCGAGGCCGCTGAAGGCTGCTGAGGCCGCGGCTATGGACGTGTCGACGATGCTCATGCCGGACTGTATAGCTCACTTGGCCTACGACGATTCTTCGAGGCCGGATCACCGGCGCCGGGCTGTGCCGTCAGCCAGCAGCTGAGGGTATGCGGGGTCAAGAGTGCGGCATCCGCCACCGCGTCGTACGCCAGGACCAAGCCGAGCCGGGCCGCGGGGCGCACCTGAGTACGAGCCTGGGCGGAGATAAGTATCCGGGCCCATGCCGGGGCGGTGTCGGCGCGACGAGGATCGTTTGCACCGCCCACGGAAGGAATCCCGATGAACCCCGGCACCTACGCCCGCCTGTACGGGCCCCCGCAGCTGGCGCCGCGCCGCGAGCGGTCCGGCGTCGTGGTGCTGGCCTGGGCGCTGTGGGTGCTCAGCGTGGCTTCGCTGGCCTGGCTGACCTTCCTCGTGGCCGTGATTGCGCTCTGGGGTGCGGCGGAGGGGGAGGCGGTCGGCGGTTTCGTCCTGGAGTTCGTGCTGATCAGCGGCCGGGGGCGTGTTGACTGAACCAAAATCGGCGTTTACGCAGGTCAGATGTCCTTCTGCTACCTTCCGGGCATGGAGTGAAGGGGGAGCCACGAACGGGATCTGAAGCGCCTTGTCGTGCCCGAGGCCGCGGTGCCCCTTCGCCGGATCTGCATCGCCTGCCGGCACGGATCCCCCGATCCTGGCACCGCGCGGAAGCGGCCCTCGCTTCAGCCGGCGCAGTCATCGCTCCAGAACTGCACCGCTGGTGGGCTCACTGGACGGTGCTTCAGTCTTGGGTGCCCAGTAACGGCCAAAACCACCAGGTCCAGGCTCTCACGATGGCACTCAGGCCCAGGACGAGGACGATTGCCAGCCACGCAGGAAAGCCGAGGGCACCGTAGCCGAGAAGCGCGATCCCTGAGGCCGTGAGAACGGTGGCTGTGGCGAAGAGATAGCGCCACACCCGCATCATGTTCTGATACAGCACCCAGGCTGCGGAACTGGGCGGTCGCGCCACACGCCAGCTGCGACGAAGCGAGCGCACTTCTCCTGCGCCGCGTTGCTCGCCCCAGAAGCGCTCGGGCATCAGGAGTGAGTCGTATGCATAGAGCGTCGCGAAGTAGAGGACGGCGGCGAGAAGGAGCACCACAGCGGCAGCCTGAACGCTCCAGGTCCGGCTTCCGAGAGCCTGGAGCTGGTCCTGTTTGAGCAGGATCCCGAAGATCACGGTGAGGCCGAAGGTCAGGGCACCGCTCAGGAGCTTGGCGGTGTCCATCTTACGCTGGATCTTCTCCCGGACCTGGTCCGCGGCCTTGCTGTCGTCGTAGCTGATGGTCCACTGCAGCTCAGCGCGGGAGCCGTCCTTGTCAGCGCAGGAGTCGACCTTGAACGCGATGCACACCACGTCGGCGCGGCCGAGCGGAACGGGAGGCCGTCGTGGCCTGAGGTGCCGCCCATGGTTGAGGAATTCATCGGCAAGCAGGCTCAGCTGTGGTTGATGACCGACCAGCAGGACGGAACGACCCTCGCTGATCTCTTGGCGCAAATCCTCGACCGTTCCAGGCTGCCGGGAAGGACCCGTGAGTTCGGTCTTCGGATCCATCGGCGGCCGGTCACTGGATGAAGCCCACAGGATTCGCGTCAAGCGTTGCAGCGTCTCGCCCGCCTCCTGGGAGCTCGCGCACCAGACCTTGGCGGGGAGGCCGGCTGGGTACTGTTCCAGCTACTCCCGCAGCCGCTCGGCGACCAAATCGATCGGGTACTCGTGCCCCATGCCGTTTCGACGGAAGTGAGTCTCCCGTGCCGGTGCTGTCCGTGCCTGCAGAGAAGGATGTACGGCATGCCGTGCTGCAGGAGGGTGTGGCGGTCCCTGCTCGACCAGATCAAGGGCACCTCCGAAGGCAATGGAGCAGGGCCGACGACGAATCCGTCTCGTTCTTCGCATTATGGGCTCGACTACTGAGTTCGAACTCGCACTGTCGCCCTCACGGCTTCGCGTGTTTCGCCGCGGGCAAGGATGGCGTCGTGCACTGTCCGGACGCCGACGAGTTGTGAGGACCGTGCGGTGTCGCTGCCGGGGTGGCGCGGTGGCCGGGACGGGAACGGGAACGGTACGGGAACCGGGGCGTGGACAGTGGTGGGCAGTCTGGGCCAGGTCTCTGTGTCCAGGCCCGCCGTCATGGCGATACGACCCGGCGCCGTCCGCCGCGCCCACGACCCTCAAAGGAGCGTCAACGTGCCTGTGATCACCGTTGATTGGTGGCAGGGGAACGACCGGGAACGCCGGGCGGACCTCGTGTCCGAGCTGGCCGCCACCGCCTCCCGGGTGACCGGGTGTCCGATCGACGACGTGACCGTCATCGTGCGGGACTGCGAGCCCGGCCATGCCTCCGGGCTGCGCGACGGCCGCTCCAGAACCGCGTGCCCCGGTGCGAACGGCTTCGGTGAGATGGGCCTGGGGCAGGGCAGTCCCTGCTGAGACGTGCCGCGGTACTGGTCTTCGGCGCCGATCGGCGTGCGCCCGGGGATCCGAGCGGTAACGAGCCCGGACTCGTTCGGGAACGGCCGACGGCAGGTTGATGCCTGTCGCAGTCATTCGAACGAGGGGGCACCCGATGCGCATCACTTGGTACCGGACGGCCGGGGTTCTGTCGGCGGTCGCGATTGCGGCGGCCGGGGGATTCGGGACGCAGGCGGGGCGGGGTCACCTGGCGACCGACGGCCGCACCGCGGCATACCAGGTGCTCGGTTCCGGGGAGGGACCGGCGAGCGTGGTGACGGTTCCGAGCTCGGGCGAAGGACCGGCCCTCACGAGCTGACCCGGGCCGACCATCACGAGCCGAGCCGGCCGACCATCACAAGCTGACCCGGCCGACCATCACAAGCCGAGCCGGCCGACCATCACGAGCCGAGCCGGGCCGCCGACTCGTTCATCGCTTTCAGCAGCTCGGCCGCCTCGCTCCGATAGGCCTCGGCGGACGCGCTGTCTCCTTGCGCCGCCAGTACATCGGCCAGACCGCTCAAAGCTCGCACGACCTCGATGCGGTAGCCCACGGCCGAGGCGATCCGGTGTGCGTCGGAGTGCAGCTGCCGCGCTTCGGCGTGGTCGCCGCTTTGGTGGCGGAGAGCCCCGAGGATGTTCCAGACGGCCGCCTGCCGGATCGGCGCGCAGGGCCCGCGGGTCAGCTTCAGTGCCTGTTCCTCGTACGCCGCCGCTTCCGCGTCGGCCGCCGCCTGCCCGGGAGCCCGCCGACCGTGCCGCACCCGGGCGGAGAGGGCGAGGACCAGGGCGCTGTCGCCCAGCGGCGCCGACTCGTCGCAGAGTCCCAGCGCCCGGTCCAGGCAGGTGCGCGCGTCGTCGTCCCTGCCGAGGCCGAGATAGGCGAGTGCCAGGTCGGTCAGCGCCACGATCTCGTTCTCCCGGGCGCCGATGTGCTGGTTGAGCTCGACGGAGCGCTGGGCCGTGGCGGCCGCTTCGGCATGCCGGCCCATGTGCTCGAAGAGGGAGCTGAGGTTGGTCAGGGACTCGGCCTCGGCGCGCGGGGTGCCGAGCTGCCTCTTGAGGGCTATGGACTGTTCGAGCTGGGGCAGCGCCTCGCCGAACCGGCCCAGGGTGGCCAGCAGCAGCCCGAGCATCCCGGTGCTCTTCGCCTCGCCCCGCTGGTCCCGTAATCGTACCGACAGCTCCAGGCTCTCCTGGGCGGTGGCCAGCCCTTCGGTGAACCGGCCCAGCTTCCAGTCGGCGACGGCCAGGTTGGACAGGCTCAGCGCCAGCAGGTACCGGTTGCCCAGCTCCCGGGAAGCGGCGACGGCGATGCCCGCGACCTCGCGGAACTCCTCGAAGCGTCCCCGGGTGTCGAGCTGGAAGACCACATTGCGGGAAAGCTCGGCGGAGTGCCGGTGCAGGTCGCGGCGCTGCGCGAGTCTGACGGCCGCCAGCAGGTTCTCCTCCTCGCGGTCCAGCCACTGCCGGACGCGGACGGGGTCGTGCAGCGCGGGCAGCACGACGGTGGCGCGGGGGGTGCCGTCCGGCTCCGGGGCGAAGGGGGCCCGCCCCGGGAACGCGACGTCGCAGGCCGCCTCCGTCGCCGCCACGTAGTAGTCCAACAGCCGCTCCACGGCGCGCTGGTCGACCTCGGCGGGGTCCTCGCCGGCCTGGCCTCTCAGCCATTTGGCGAAGCTGCGCACCAGGTCGTGGAAGACGTAGCGGCCGGTCTCGAACTGCTGCATGAGGTGCGTGTCCAGCAGGTGTTCGAGGACCTCTTCGGCCTTGGCGGGATCGGTGTCGAGCAGCGCGGCGGCGCTGTACGGGTCGAACTCCGCGCCGGGGTGGCTGTCGAGCAGTTGGAAGGCCGCCTGGTGCGCCGGGCTCAGGCCCTGGTAGGTCAGGTTCAGCGTGGCGGTGACGCCGCGCGTCCCGGAGCGCAGTTCGTCCAGTCGGCGGGTCTCGTCGCCCAGCCGGTCGACCAGATACTGCACGGTCCACCGCGGCCGGTTGCGCAGCCTGGCCGCCGCTATCCGCAGGGCGAGCGGCAAGTGGGCGCACAGCTCGACCAGTTCGCCGACCGCCTGGGGTTCGGCGGACGTACGTTCCTCGCCGAGCGTCCGGGAGACCAGCGCCGTGCTGTCCTCGGGCGGCATGCCGCCGAGCGATATCCACTCGACACCGTCCAGGTCGACCAGCCGGGCCCGGCTGGTGATCAGCACGAGGACGTCGGCGGACGCCGGCAGCAGCGGCTGGATCTGGGCGCTGTCGATCGCGTTGTCCAGGAGCAGGAGCAGCCGGTACTGCGTCGCGGTGGTCCGCCACAGCGCGATACGGCCCGCCTCGTCGTCCGGGATCCGGTCGCCGGGTACGTCGAGCATGCGCAGCAGTCCCTCGGCGACGGCGCCCGGTGACAGGGGCGATTCGCCGGGCGTGTAGCCGCGCAGATCGAGGTAGAGGTGGGCGTCCGGGTACTGGCCGGCCAGCCGGTGGGCGACCCGGATGGCCAGGGAGGTCTTGCCGCTGCCGCCCATCCCGTCGATCGCCATGATGCGGGAGCCGGGCCAGCCGTCCGGCTCGTCCGGGTCGGCCAGCATCAGTTGCAGTTCCCGTTTGCGGCCCGTGAAGTCCGGCAGGTCGTACGGCAGCGTGCACCGGTGCGGATGGTTCGTCGGCGCCGCCGCCGGGAGGGGCGCGGGGGCCACCGGGGCCGCCGGAACGGACGGTGTGTGCCGCGCCGGGGCGGCCGTCCCGGCCTCGGCGGGCAGGGCTGTGCGCTTGCGGCGCGGTGGGGCGGCGAGTTCGGGACTGTTGCGCAGGATCCCCTCGTACAGCGCGGTCAGCCGCCCGTCCGGATCCACCCCCAGCTCGTCGACGAGCGCGTCGCGCATCCGGGTGTACTCCGCGAGGGCCTCCGACTGGCGCCCGGACCGGTACAGGGCCAGCATCAGCTGCCCGCACAGGGTCTCCTGGTACGGGTGCGCCGCGACCAGGTCCCGCAGGTCACCGACCAGCTCTCCGGTCTCGCCGAGTCCCAGCCGCAGTTCGAAGAACAGCTCCAGGGCCGCCAGCCGCCGGTCTTCCAGGGCCGCCGACGCCGTCGTGATCACCGATCCGCCGGCCCCGACCAGGACCGGCCCACGCCACAGCGCCAGCGCCTCGCGCAGCGTGTCCACCGCGCTCTCGGGGAGGTCGGCCGCGGCCTGGTCACGGGCCTGGCCCAACAGGTCGGAGAAGACGGCCAGGTCCGACTGGCCCGGTTCGAGCGCGATCCGGTAGCCCGGTCCCTCGGTGACGATCAGCTCCCGGCCGCCGGGGATGCGCCGCCGCAGTTCGGCGACGGCCTTGCGCACCTGGTGCGCGGCGGTGGCCGGCGGCTCCTCGTCCCAGACGGCATCGACCAGCCGGCTGACCGGCAGTACGCGGTCCGGGGAGAGGAGCAGCAGGACCAGGACGCGTTCTTGCACCGTGCCGCCGGTCGGCAGCTGTTTCCCGTCGCTGGTCAGGCATTCGAGCGTGCCGAGGATGTTGAACCGGACCGACGGCTGTTCCGGCTTTGTCACGTTGCCCCTTCAGCCCGTCTACGGGATCCCCCGCCAATGTCCGCATGTCGACGTATGAGTTCATCACTTAACCACTGCGAAGGTTGTTTACACAGTGACTTCCCGGACACTCTCCCGGGCGCTCCTCGGTCGTCAGGTACCGGAAAGGGATCGGTTCGGGAGTCCGCCGCCGCAGTCTGAGGGCCACCACGGGGAGGGGCGCTCGCACCCCGCCCGGCACGTCCTCTCGACGGGAGCAGTGATGAAGTACCTGGTGGAACGGCGCCTGCGGGACGGGGCCGACCTGCGCCGAACCCGGCCCCGGCACCGCTCGTACTGGCAGCGGATGGCCCGGCACCGGGTGCTGCTCTACATCGGAGTCTGGGCCGAGGGGCCGGGCGACACCCTGCTCGTGCAGGTCAAGGATCCCGCCGCGCTGCGCCAGGTCCTGAACGGCGACCCGTATGCACAGGAGAGCCTCGTCGTCGGCATCCGAACGCGGCGGCTCGGCGACGACGTACTGGGCTGGGACACCGCCGGGTTGCCGGACCGGTCCGCCGCGGGGGCGGGTACCGGCGCGGTCACCGCCCCCGGTCCGGGACTCGTCGGCGGCCTGGGAACGGTCTCGGCGCTGCGGGACCGGGATGCGGCGCCGACCGCCGGCCACGGGCCGCTCAGCGCCCACGAGTCCCGGATCACCCGCATGATGCTCGACGGCATGACCAACCAGCAGATGGCCGCCTGCCTCGGGGTCAGTTCGCGTGCGGTGGAACAGCACATCACCCGGATCTACCGCAAACTCGCCATCAGCCGCCGGGCCCAGCTCGCCGTCGCCCTGCACGACCGTCCGGCGGCCTAAGCGCTCCGCTCGAAGTGCCGCGATGCGCCGTCAGCCGCCTGCGGCACCGTCGTGGCTGGTCGCTCCCCCAAGCTCTCGACGTCGTTCGAGCAGGGAGGTACCCCCATCGCGGCGGAGCCGCATGTCGACACAGCCCCGCGCCCCTTCAGGGCGCTGCCGAACCGCAGTGGACTTCACCCAACCTGCTTAGTCGTACCGCCCCTGAGCGCGCGGCGGGCCAGGCGCGGACGTCCGGTCTCGGTCAGGGGTGCACTAGGTGGGGCATGAGGGCCTGTGTGCTGGTCGGTGGCGATGGCGCACTCCCCGCCGAACCCGGAAGGCCCTCACTCGTCCAAGGTCACCCATGCGTGATCGCTGTCGTACGGCCTGATTTTCACAGCAGACCGCGCGTGGCTCCGCCGTCCACCGGCAGGACCGTCCCCGTGATCGAGCCGGCCGGCGCGGACGCCAGGAACGCGGCGGCGGCGGCCACCTCCTCCGGCTCCGCGAGCCGGCCGATCGGGATGTCGGCACACAATCCCGCCTCCCCGCCGTCGAGTTGCTCGGCCCAGGCCCGGAGCGTCGGCGTACGCGTCATACCCGGGGCGATCACGTTCACCGTGACCGACCCCTCCCTCGCCGCCGAGAGTTCGTGCACCAGCGACTTGGCGTAGCCGACGACCGCCGGACGGACCGTGTTGGACAGCGCCAGCCCCGGGATCGGCTGCTTGGCCGCCAGCGAGGTCACGAACAGTACCCGGCCGTAGCCCGCCGCCCGCATGTGCGGCAGGGCCGCGCGGCTCAGGGTGACGGCGGACAGCAGGTTCAGCTCCAGCGCCGTCCGGTAGTCCGGTACGCCGAACCGGTCGGCGCCCCCTTCCGACGGGCTCCCCGCGTTGGCGACCACCACCTGCGGGCCGCCGAACCGGTCGGCCACCTCACCGACCCAGCTCTCGATCGCCGCGTGGTCGGTCACGTCCACGGCCGCGCCGTGCACGGGGCCGTCGGTCTCCTTCTCCAGCAGGGCCACCGCCTCCCGCAACCGGTCCGGGGAGCGCCCGCACACCGACACCACCGCTCCCTCCGCCGCCAGCCGGCGGGCGATGGCCAGTCCGATCCCGCTCGTCCCGGCCGCCACCATCGCGACCCGTCCCCTCAACCCGAGATCCACCGGGGCTTCCTCCCTGCCGTTCCGTCCACTGCCGTGCTCTTCCTGCGCGCCGTCCGCTACTCCGCCGCCTCGGCCTCCTGGGCCACCAGGGCCGGTTCCACCGGAGGCGCTGCCGTCCGGCGACGCGGCGCCGTCCACGTGGACCAGCCGATCGCCACCCCGCCCAGCACCAGCGGAAGCAGCAGGAACCAGCCGGAGAACGCCAGGACGACGGTCATCACCACGGCGGCCAGCACCGCGCCCCACCACACCGCGCTGCCCCGGGGCAGCAGCCGTACACCCGCCACCAGCCCGGCCACGGTGACCGCGATGAAGCAGGCCGAGGCCGCCAGCATCACATCGCCGAGCTGGGTTCCGGTGGCCAGCGCGAAGACGCACACCAGGGCGCTGAGCACGAACAGCAGCGCCAGGCTGCGCCGGGGCACCTCGCCCGGAAGGTGGCCCTTGGACAGCGGTGCGGGCAGTACACCGTCCCGTGCCAGGGCCGCGCCCAGCCGGGAGGCCCCGGCCAGGTAGGAGTTCATGGTGCCGAAGGTGAGCAACATGGCCATGACGGCGGTGACCCCGGAGGCGGCCGGGCCGGTGCCGCGCTGGAGCAGCAGCGTCAACGGCGCGTCGGTGCGGGCGAGATCGGGGCCGAGCACCAGGACGCAGGTCATCGCGAGGCCCAGGTACAGCACGGCGATCACCGCGAGGGTCGTCATGGTCACCCGACGCAGGTCCCGGGCGGGGTCACGGAACTCGCCGGACAGGTGGGTGACCGCCTCCCAGCCCGCGAAGGTGAAGAACAGCAGGCTGGCGGCCTGTCCGACGGCCCCCCAGCCGTGCGGTGCGAACGGGGTCAGGTTGGCGGTGTCGGAGTGCGGCAGGGCGGTGAGCACCGCGATCAGCAGCAGCACCGCCAGCACCCCGACCAGGATGAGCTGGAGGCGGCCGGAGATCCGCAGTCCGAACGTGTTGCTGATGAACGCGGCCAGCAGCAGCACCGCAGCCACGGACAGGGCCATGCTCTCCCCGCCGCCCAGGGTGTGTGCCACGTACTGGCCGCCGACGTAGGCGGTGGCCGGCGCGCCGGCGGGCAGCGCGAAGTAGAACCAGTAGCCGACCGCTCCGGAGGCGCGCGGTCCGAAGGCCTTGGCGACGAAGGTGGCCACGCCACCGCTGTCCGGATAGCGCGCGCCGAGTGCGGCGAAGCTGGTGGCGACCGGTACGCAGAACAGCAGCAGGGCCAGCCAGGCCAGCAGTGAGGCGGGACCGGCCACCTGGGCGGCCAGGGCGGGCAGCGCGAGGATGCCGGCGCCCAGGATGGCCCCTACATAGATCGCGGTGCCCTGCCCCAGCCCGATCCGGTGGGTGCTCATGCCTTTCCCCCCTCAGCTGCCGGGGGGGTCCCCGGCGGGGCTTCGTACGGAGCGAGAGCCTTCCACAACGCGGCCTCGTTCAAGCCTAGTTCGTCCAGTACCTGTTCGTGGCTGCCGCCGTGCACCGGCCACCGGTCGCCCGCATCGACCGACCGCACCTCGCGGCCGGGCAGCAGCAGGGCCAGCGCGGAGCCGACGCCGCCGGCCGGC
The DNA here is from genome assembly GCF_027625935.1 of Streptomyces camelliae. Classification (NCBI taxonomy): domain Bacteria; kingdom Bacillati; phylum Actinomycetota; class Actinomycetes; order Kitasatosporales; family Streptomycetaceae; genus Streptomyces; species Streptomyces camelliae. The sequence continues at coordinate 242,462 of NZ_CP115301.1, read as the reverse complement.
CGGTGCTCCTCGACGACGACGAACCGGTCGAAGCGCTCGGCCAGTTCGGCGGCGGCCCGCTCCAGGTGCGGCTGGTCGACGAAGCACAGGTGGGCGTGCGGCAGGGCGGGCCGGGCCCGGCGTACGGCCAGGCACAGGTCGGTGCCGACCTCGCCGACGGAGACCAGGCAGGTACGGCCGGCCTCGGCACCCGCGTCGTCCCAGTTGACGACGGGCGGGTCGGTGCCCTCCCAGGGCAGGCTCACCGGGGCGGCGTTGCGGCCGGTGCGGATGTAGTGCGGCTCCCCGGTGCGCGCGGCCCGCCGGATGACGGCCCGCATCTCCTCCTCCCCGTAGGGCGCGGCCACCGTGACGCCGGGGATCGCGCGCAGTACGGCGAAGTCCTCCAGGCAGTGGTGCGTGGTGCCGAACCAGCCGCCGGACACTCCCGCGTACGGGGCGACCACCGTGACCCCCGCACCCAGGTAGCCCAGGGCGAGCTTGAGGCTCTCGGCGGCGCGCAGCGCGGCGAACGGCGCGAAGGTCGAGACGAAGGGCTGGTAGCCGCCCTCGGCCAGGCCGGCGGCCATGTCGATCATCGTGCCCTCGGCGATGCCGACGTTGAAGAAGCGGTCGGGGTACGCCGTGGCGAAGGGGTGGCCGCGTCCGCCGAGGTCCGCCTCCAGGCACAGGATCCGGGGGTTGTCGGCGGCGATGCGGGTCAGTTCGTCGCGGTAGGCGGTACGTCCGGGCAGGGTCATCGCACGATCTCCTTCCAGGCGGCGGCCCGGCGGGCGTCGATGCTCACGTAGTGGGAGGCGGCTTTGCCCTCCACCGGGCGCAGTCCCTTGCCCTTGACGGTGTCGGCGATGATCGCGAGGGGCCGGTCGCGGTCCGACCGGTCCGGCTCGAAGAGGTCCCGCAGCGCGTCCACGTCGTGGCCGTCCACCTGGCGGACCTCGAAGCCGAACGCGTCGAATCGCTCGGCCAGTCGCGGTTCGGGGGAGATGTCCGCGACGAGGCCGTCGTTCTGGCCGCCGTTGCGGTCCACCACGACGATCAGGTTGCCGACCCGCTGGGCCGCCGCGACCTGGCAGGTCTCCCAGACCAGCCCTTCCTGGAGTTCGCCGTCGCCGAGGACCGCGATGCCGAGCCCGGGGGTGCCGGCCAGCCGGCGGCTCAGCGCCCAGCCGAGCGCGTACGGAGCGCCGTGGCCCAGGCTCCCGGTCGGGAAGCGGACCCCCTCCACGGACGGTCCCGGATGGCCGGTGAAGTGGTGGGTCGGGGCGCCGTAGTGCGGCACCGGGTGCTCGCCGAGGATGCCGGTGACGTACATCGCCGCGTACAGGCCGGCCGCGGCGTGGCCCTTGCTGAGGACGACCTCGCTGTCGGCGTCGGTGGCGGTCCGGTCCAGCGCGGCGATCAGGATGTCCATCGCCGACAGGCTGCCGCCGAGGTGGCAGCCTGTCGGGGTGGCCGCCATGTCGATCACCATGCGGCGTGCGGCGAGGGCACGTTCGCGCAGCGGGGAGAAGGCGGCGATGGCGGGAGGGGTGGTGGCGGGGAAGGGGGCCAGGACGAGGCCGGGCCGGCCGGCCTGCGTGCTGGTGGTCATCGGGTGACCTCCTGCGCCTGCCGCCGGGCCCGGTCGCCCGCGCCGGCCAGTTCGAAGAACACGGCGACCGCGTCCCGCAGTACGGCGCGGCCCCGGCGGTACTCGGCAGCGCCGATGTGCTCCTCGGCGGTGTGGTCCAGCGCCGAGTCACCCGGCCCGTAGGCGACCATGGGGACGCCCTGCCAGGTCGTGGCCAGCGTGTTCATGTCGGAGGTGCCCTTCTTCAGCAGGTATCGGGGACGGATGTCCCTGCGGTTCAGCGCCCGGCCGAACGCCTTGGCCAAGGAGGTCGAACGGCCGCCGGCACAGCCGGGGGTGGCCCGCAGGAAGGTGATCGTCACGTCGTCGCCGACCGCGTTGGCAGCCGCCGTACGGAGCGCGTCCAGGTCGGCCATCGGTGGCACCCGGAAGTTGAGGATCGCGGTCGCCGTCTGGCTCTCGGTGGTGGCCGAGCAGGACAGGTCGATGACCGCGCTCAGCGCGTCGTCCGCCTCCTTGAGCACCGCCCGGCGGATCCGTTCCAGTGAGTCGGTCAGGTGGTCGGGGGCGGACAGGGCCTCGAAGCCGGCCGAGTGGCCGCTGCGCACGGTCACGGTCACCCGCAGCTTGAAGAGGCCGAAGTAGCCGAGGGTCAGCGCTCCGGAGCCGCTGGGCTCACCCACCACGACGGCGTCGGCGGGGTAGTGGTCGCGGGCGTGGAAGGCGCCCTTGGACGAGGAGACCTCCTCCTCCACCGCGCCGACGACGCGCAGCCGCCAGCCGTCGGGGACCGGTGTGCCGGTGTCCGCCAGGACTTCGAGGAAGGCGATCAGCGACGCCTTGGCGTCCACGCTGCCGCGTCCGTGCAGGACGGGGTCCTGGTCGGCGTCGGCGTCGGCGTCGGCGTCGGCGTCGGTGGCATGGGCCCCGCTGTGCCCGCCGGTGGACTCCCACCGCACCGGCCAGTTGAACGGCACCGTGTCCGCATGCCCGAGGAGCAGCAGCGTGCGCGGCCCCTCCCCGCGCTCGGCCACCAGGTTGCCTGCCTCGTCGACGCGTGCCTCGATGCCCCGCTCCCGGCACCACTGCACCAGGTACCGCACCACCTCGTGCTCGTCGTACGAGACGGACGGGATCTGCACCGCCCGGCTGAGCAGCGCGAGGTCCGCCGAGGGCTCGGCGGCCCAGAAGCGGGTCCAGCCCTCGGGGTCGGACATGGTGTGCGGCCCGGTCACCGCGACATCCGCCGTCCCGAGCAGCCCCAGCTCGGCGGCCCGCACCTTCTGCTTCATCCGGCCGCCCGCGTACACCCCCGCCGTGCCGGGGAACGCATCGCGCAGCGTGGAGGCCGGGTCGGCGGGATCGGTGAGGATCCCGGCGCTCCCGGTGACCAGCCGCAGATGGTCGGCGCCCAGCGCGTTCGCCAGCGTGGCGGCCAGCACGTCGGCGTCCACGTTGAGGTCGCTGCCGCCGTCCGCGTCCCGTACCGGCGGGGAGAGGCACACCACGTCGTACGCGTCGAGCAGAACGCGCAGCCGCTCGGTGTCGACCGCCGTCACCGTGCCGGCCCGGTGGTCCCTGACCACCTTGGAGCGGCCGTTCTCGGTCACCCGCAGCGGCTTGTTGACGATGCCGGTGACCAGGCCTGCGTAGGCGGCGACATGGGTGAGGACGGTCAGGCCGTGCGCGGCGAGTCCCGCCTCCACCACGGGCAGGGTCACCCGGCGGTAGGCGTCCGCGATGTGCGGCATCTCCTCGGGCGGGCAGTAGCGCACGGTGTCGCCGTTGCGCAGGGTGAGGGAGGGCATCGTCCGGCCGATGGAGCCGTAGTGGCGTTCGATGCCCTCCGCTCCGCCGGCGACGACCAGGACGCGGGCGCCCCGGCCGCGCACGGCGGCGATCTCGGCGAAGATCTCCGGGTGCAGCAGGGTGCTGCTCCCGACCTTGATCACGTAAAGCGGCCGTTCGCTCATGGGGTCACCGCCGTGAAGGGAAGGGCCGTGGACTGCTCGAATCCGTGGACGAGGTTGAAGGCCTGCACCGCCTGGCCGGCCGCCCCCTTGATCAGGTTGTCGATCGCGGTGACCGCCACGTACTGGTCGCCGCGCACCGCCACCGCGACCTCCGCCATGTTGGAACCGATGACGCTCTTGAGCATCGGGAAGTCCGTCGGCGTCTTCAGCTGGGAGCGCGCCGTGACGAAGGGGGCGTGGGCGTAGGCGGTGCCGTACGCGCGTTTGATGTCCAGCCGGGTGGCGTCCGGGCGCAGCAGGCCGTACGCCGAGACCAGGATGCCGCGCGACACGTCCAGGCTGAAGGTGGAGAACCGCAGCCGGGGCGTGCGGCCGGAGAAGGTCTGCAACGCCTGTGAGATCTCCGGGGCGTGCCGGTGGCCGTACGGCTTGTGCACCCGGAAGTTGCCGAACCGCTCGGCGGGGTGCTCGGTCGACTTGTTGCCGCTGCCGCTGGCGCCGGTCTTGGCCTCCACGACCACGTCCCCGGCCGCGAGGTCGGCGGCGAACAGGGGCTGCAGCGCGTAGAGCGTGGCCACGGCCATGCAGCCGGGCAGGTTGAGGAACCGGGCGTCACCGGGCGGCGGCGAGAACTCGGGTACGAAGTACTCGAAGGCCTCGGTCCACTCGGCGGACTGCGGGTAGTGCAGGGCGGCCTGGCCGGGGTCGGTGAGCCGGAAGTCCCCGGCGAGGTTGATCACCCGGCCCGCCCGCTCGGAGAGCTTGGGCATCTGCGGGGGCAGCGCGCCGGTGGGCAGGCACCCGAAGGCCACGTCGACTTCTTCGCAGGCCTCCAGCGGGGCGAACCGCAGCCCCGCCGCGCCGGGGTGGTTGCGGATGCCGGGCAGCACCGAGGTGATCGGCTGCCCGCTGTGCCGCTCGGACGAGAGATGGACGAGTTCGGCGTGCGGGTGCCCCAGCAGCAGCCGGATCAGTTCGGCGCCGGTGTAACCGCTGGCACCGAGCACCGCCACGCGTAAGCGGCCGTTGTCAGCCAAGGCGTGCCGCCTTCTCGTAGGGCCGCACGTACTCGCGTTCGGCGACCAGCTTGCGGATGGCGTCGGGGCGGGCGGCGACCTTGCGGAAGGCGTCCGCGTAGCGGGTGGCCCGCTCGTACTCCACGGGGGAGCGCAGTTCGCGGCAGAGCACGACGGTGCTCTCCAGCATGGCGACGACGTTCGGGAAGTCGGTGGGCCGGTGGTCCCGGACCGCCCCCGGGTTGAGGGTGAAGGGGTAGCCGTTGCCGAAGCCGGTCCGCTGCTGGAACGGCAGATGGCAGGGGATCGGGGTGTTCTGCCACTCGCGGGCCGGCACACCCTCGGCGGTGAGCAGCTCGTGCACCGCCTCCTTGACCGCCCAGACAGGCAGGTCTGCGAGGCCGACGGCCTCCGGCACCAGGCCGATCCGGTACATGTTGTACGCGTGGGTGTGGCCCTCGGGGACGTGCGGCGGGGTGAACAGACCGGTCTCCCGCAGCGCGTCGGCCAGCAGCGTGGCGTTCCTGGCCCGGATCGCGTCGTAGTACGGCAGCCGCTTGAGCTGCGCGGCCCCGAACGCGGCGGCCACCCAGGACATCCCGTAGTCGATGCCGTTGCGGTCCAGGAAGTCCACGGCCCGCTGGTACGCCTCGCCGCTCCCGAAGAAGGCGATGCCGCCCTCGCCGCCGAGCGGGAAGTTCTTGTCCGCCATCAGGCTCTGCCCGGCCGCGTCCCCGAAGGAGCCGGCCACCTGGTCGCCGATCTTCGCGGAGTGTGCGTGCGACGCGTCCTCCACCAGCGCCAGCCCGTGCCGGTCGCAGACCCCGCGCAGCGCGGTGACATCGGCCGGCAGCCCGTGCACATGCACCGGCATGAGCACCCGGGTCCGCTCGGTGACGGCGGCCTCGGCCGCCTCGGCCGACATGCAGTACGTCAGCGGGTCGACGTCCACGAAGACCGGCACCGCCTTGGCGGCGACCACGGCCTGCGCGGTGGCGATGAAGGTGAACGCAGGGACGATGACCTCGTCACCGGGCCGCACACCGGCGCCGATCAGCGCCAGGTGGAGACTCGATGTGCCGCTGGCGGTCGGCAGGGCACTGTGCGCGCCGACGTAGGACCGGTACTCCTCGGCGAAGTCGGCCACGACCTTGTCCGGGTCGGACCGCTGCGCCAGCAGCATGGTGAAGACATCCTCCTTGGTGATCACCGGGAAGATGGTGCGCCGCGCCTCTTTGGGGATCATCGCCGCGCCGCCGAACCCGGCCAGTTCGGCCGTGACCTCGGCCGGATCGGGCAGGGCCAGTGGTGCGCTGGGAAAGTCGGTGATCATCGGGAGGTGCCTCCGGTCGTCACGGGGGTGGTCGTCACGGGGGTACGGGAGGAGCCGGCCTGCGCGAGTGCCATCCGGGCACAGGCGGCGACCAGGGGGCTGAGCCGGTAGTTGAACTGCACGCCCGGTGCCGTCCCGGGCTCCGCCTCCTGCTGCGTCCACATGGTCCGCAGGTCGAAGGCGCCGAAGATCTTCAGACGCTCGGCACGCGTCCAGATCCGCTCGTCGTCGGTGAGCACCGCTCCGGCGGGCCCGAAGCCGAGGCCGGTGAGGTCCACGGCCAGGGCGGGCGCGGTGGAGCCGGCGGCCTGCTGGGCGAAGGTGTCGGCGTTGTCCGGGGTGAGCGTCAGCAGGTCGAAGGCGGGCGGGGCCGCGTCGTCGGTGCCCTGGGCTTCTTCCACACCGAGCCAGTCGACGAACGCCCGGGTCCGGTCGTCGAGGCCTACGGGCAGCACGGCCCGGTCGCCGTGGCCTATGCCCTGGCCGACCAGGGCGGCGTGCACGGCGGCACTCCTGCTGTTGACCAGGACCGCTCGGAGACGGCCGCTGCGTTTCGTCAGGAGCCGTTCCAGCGCGGGCAGTTCCTTGTCGTTCTTCTCGATGCTCATCACGATGCCGGAGGTCAGTACCCGGGAGAGGACGAGCGCGGTGTCGTACTGTTCCATGAGCGGTCTCCTTGTTCTGCGGGCCGGCCCGTCCGGGCAGCCCTCGGACACCTTGCGGCGCAGGGCGGTCCACAGGGGATGCCGGGGCACGGCCCGGGTGCGGCAGGTGCCGGTCAGACGGCGAGTACCGGGCGCTCCGATTCCAGCAACCCGGCCACGTGGCGTGCGTAGAGGCCTGCCACGTCCACGCCGTGGGTCTCCGACGAACGGGCGAACTCGGGGTTGGCGTTGATCTCCAGGACCGTCATCTCGCCGGTGTGCCGGTCCTGCATCATGTCGACGCCGTAGAAGCCGGGGCCGAGCGCGGCGACGGCCTGCGCGCACAGCCGGCGCATGTCGTCACTGACCTCGACGCGCTCGACCTGCGCGCCGAGGTGGGTGTTGGTACGCCAGTTGTCGGAGTTCCGGCTGATCGCGACGACGGGTTCCGTCCCGACGACCACGATCCGCAGGTCGTGGCCGGGCTTCTCCACGTACTGCTGCACCAGGACGGGGAAGAGCTTCCCCGCCGCGTCCACGGACTCCCGTCCGCCGGTCCAGGCCTCCAGTTCCTCCTCGTGGGAGAGGCGGGTCACGCCGCGTCCCCAGGAACCCGACACCGGCTTGACCACCACGGGCCAGCCGAACTCGGTCGCGATGTCGTGTACTTGCTCGTAGGTGAACGCGTGCCGGGTCGCCGGGTGCAGGATGCCGAGCCGGGCGAACAGAAGTGCCTGAAGGCCCTTGTCGTTGCAGACCTCGACGGCGGACGGACTGTTCAGCGTGGCGACCCCGGCCTGCTCCAGCCGACGGGCGGTGCCGATGGCCTCACGGTGCGACAGGTTCCGCAGGACGGCCAGCCGCGGCCGCTCGCCCCCGGCCGCCAGCACCTCCGCGAGGTCCGGCTGAAGGACCGGACGGGCGGTCAGCCCCTGGGAGCGCAGCGCGTCCAGGAGCCGACGCTCGTCGGGGCGCAGCACGGTCACCGACAGCAGGACATCGGTGGCTGCGGTGGTCATTCGCCCCAGTCCTCCTCGACCTCGGGAGCGAGCGAGACCTCGTAGCCGTTCTCCGAAGTGTCGGTCAGCTCATGCTCCTGGCCGCACGTGCCGCACTCGACGATCTCGCCCTTCTCCGAGCCGCTCTCGATGTCCAGGGGGCTGTCACACACCAGGCACGCCACGCCCGTCACGACGGTGGTCGACATGGATTTACCCTTCCGTCCGGTCTCCGATGGGAGGTGCACCGGGGGGAGCGGCCCGTTTCTCGTGGGGCGGACCGCCGCTTCCGGCACACACGAAGTTACGGTCGGCCGCCGGCGGGGGCACTACGGGATCACGTACTCGATCTCCGTCGGGCCGGCTCGTCCACGGTTGGCCAGGAGGCGCACACCGATCGAGGCCGGACCTGTTTCGCAGGTCCGGCCTCGACGAACTGGCGAAAAGTTGGAAAGTTTTTTCGGGGGCACGTCTTGATGCCGATGTCGGCCGAAGATGTGCACTCGACGCATAAGTCCGCGTCTGCTGAACTTCAACTCACGGTGTCCTGTGGGGTGGTGATGGTGCGGTGCGGTCAGGGGAGGCCCCTCCGGCCGACTCCCGATCCGGCGGTGCAAGGAGATTCCCTTATGACGCAGTTCGATCGAGTGCTGGCAGTGGTGGCCGAACGACGAGCTGAATTCGAGGAGAAACGGCATGTCCCGCCGGAGGTGATCGGCGAGTTCAAGCGCGCGGGAATCTACCGAGCAGGTGTTCCACGGCGTTTCGGTGGAGACGCCCTGCCGCCCGCCCAATTCCTGCGCCTCGTCGAGCGGATATCGGTGGTCGACGGTTCGGCCGGATGGGTCGCGAGCTTTGGCTCGTCCACCGTCTACCTGGCCGGGCTTCCTCTGGAATCGCAGGCCGTGCTGTACGGGGAGGGGCCTGACGTGGTCTTCGCCGGCGGCCTTTTCCCGATACAGCCCGCTCAGCGCGTCGAGGGCGGCTACCGGGTGTCGGGCCGCTGGAGGTTCGCGAGCGGCTGTACGAGCGCGGACGTCCTCGGCGTGGGCATCAAGGTCGGCGACGACCGGGCCGGCCGCCCCCTGACCGCCGTACTGCGGCCCGAGCAGGTGCAGATCGCCGACAACTGGGACGTCATCGGGTTGCGCGGAACCGGCAGCCACGACCTGGTGGTCGACGGGGCCGTGGTGCCCCGGGAGTGGACGTTCGTCCGCGGTGGCGCGCCCACCGTGGACGAACCGCTCTATCGCTATCCGACCGTCCCCTACGCCGCCCAGGTCCTGGCCGTCGTGGGCCTGGGAGTGGCCCGCGCCGCACTCGACCATGTCATCGCCGAAGGCGGCCGCTCCGGCTACACCGGTGCACCGAAGCCGGCCGAACGCGCCACCTACCGCATCGCGGTCGGGCAGGGTGAGGCCCAACTCCGGTCTGCGCGCGCCTTCTTCTACGAGATCACCGAGGAGGTCTGGGCGACCGTCGAGGCGGGAGACCATGCGACTGCCGAGCAGGCCAGCCTGTTGCGGCTGGCCTCCGCGCACCTCGCCAAGACCTCCTTCGAGGTCGTGCAGATCGCCTACCGGCTCGGCGGCACCACGGCCATCGCCACCGGCAGCCTCCTGGAGCGCTACCTGCGCGACGCATCGGTCGTTCCGCAGCATGCCTTCCTCCAGGAGGGCATGTACGACGGCGCCGGCGCGGTCCTGATGGGCGTCCAGCCTTTCCCTGGCTACGTGTGATGTGCCCCGGGTCTGGTGGAGTCATCTTGCTGGACGGATGATGCTCCAGTCACTCAAGGAGGCTTCTGTGCCCCGCAGTTACCCGCCCGAGTTCCGGCGCAAGATCAATGCCCGCGGCACGAGCAGCCCCGTCGGCAGTACGGCGGTGATCGCGCCGCACGGCGGCGGGATCGAGGCGGGTACGAGCGAACTGTGCATGGCCATCGCCGGCTACACACCCTTCGAGGCCGACACCGATCCGGCGAGCGCGGCGGTGCCGGGAGAGCCGCAGCGGGACTACTGGATGTTCGAAGCCCTGGCCAACTCCGCCGCACAGCACGTCACTTCCGCGGCCGGGACGAACGCCTCAAGCGGAACCTGCTGGCGGCCTTCACGAAGTACGCTCTGACCTCCCCCGCGACCAACGCCGACTGGAACGTGACCGTGGCCTTCGCGGGCGCCACCGACCCCATCAACGGCGACGACCCGGCCAACATCGTCAACCGCACCCGCGCCTTGCGGGGATTCTTGAGGGCATGGCCGACTTCTCCGCCACGGTGGTCGTCATCCGCCGCACCGGCTTCACTTGCGTGTAGTCCTCGGCGTGCGTGCCCGGGGTCATGATGCGCATCACTCACGCCTTTGGCACAGCCGATCCTTTAACACGGATCAGTTCATGGATTTCGCAGCGACACACGGTCGGCAAGGGGTGAAGGGGCGTCAGTAGATCATCCGGAAGGACTAACAGACATTCAATAGGCCTTTTTTCTTGGCCACTTCATGTCCTGGTCGAAGGGGAGGCGGGGCCGTATATACCCCGATCGGCTCTCTGCCGCTCATCTTCCGATATGACTGATATGACAGCTGTGAGTAGGTTTGGTCGCAGTCGGCTGACGAGCCGACATCTCCGAGATATCCAGACAGGAGAAGCGACATGAAGCTCGCTCGTTCCACCATGGTGACCGCAGGTGTCTCGGCCGCCGCGGCGCTCGCCGTGACCGGCATCACCTACGCCTCGGCGGCCCCCGCCCAGGCACCCCAGGCCGCCCCGGCCGCCGCCCCGGCAGCCCCCCTCAGCAACGACCCCGGACAGGGCAAGAACAACAACAACGGCAACAACAACGAAGGGCAGGGCAAGGGCAACGAAGGCAAGGGCAACGAAGGCCGGCGCGAGGAAGGCAGGCGCCACGAGGAGGGCCGGATCGAGGTCAACGAGCGGTCCTACTCCGCCCACCCCGGTGACTGCATCACCGTCGTCAGCGGCCTGGGCGCCAAGACCCTGAACATCCGCAACGAAAGCCACAAGCGGGTGGAGGTCTTCCGCGGCGCGGTCTGCGACAACGGCGCCCCCATCGCCACCGTCGGCCCCCACAGCTCCAGCTTCGGCGTCGACGACCTCCACACCAAGGCCGTCCACGTCAAGGAAGGCGTCGTCGCCAGCTTCCGCGTCGTCTGCGACGAACGCGGCGAACGTGGTGAGCGCGGCGAGGGCGGCTGGGGCGGCGAGGGCGGCTGGGACTGACCCGAAGCCCACAGCACGATACGGGGCCCCGGCCCGCCGGAATCGGGCCGGGGGCTCCCTTCCCATTGTCTGACAACCCACGCGCCATGCGCGCACCGCCGGCCCGGACACCAGAGGTCACACCCCTGGCGCCCGGGCCGGCGTCCTTGCTCCCGCCGGCCGACCCACCTGGGGATATCCGCCCCGAACGCCCCCGGCGGGCACATCTCCCCACACCCACACCACCCGCACCCCTCCCGGCGATTCCCCACCCCCGAACGGGTGAGACAAGACATGAGGCAGGCCGCGCAGGACGCCTACGGGTGTCGCTCCCGAGCGCTTGTGCCACGGCCCCGGCCCTCAGGTGGTGCGTCGGAGGTCCGGGAACGCGGTGGGGGTTGCCCAGCCGCGCAGTACGGCGTGGATCGTCGACCGGAATGCGGTCTCGGCTGTGGTGTCGTCCAGGGTGCCGGCGAGTTCGAGGGTCACGAGGCCGTGCAGGGCGACCCACAGCGAGACGGCGATCAGGGTGGTGTCGCCCGCGAGGGTGTGGTCCGCCACGGCGCGGTCGATCGCCGAGAGGAGCGGTCGTACGGGGTCGTGGTCGCCGACCGTGCCTGAGGGGTCGAAGGACTGCGCGCCGCCGAACAGCACCGTGTACAGGTGGTGGTGTTCGCGTCCCCACCGCCGATACGCGGCGGCCAGCGCGTACAGGTCTTCGAGGGCGGCCTCGGAGGCGGGAACCGCTGTCAGGTTCTGGAACAGGCCGGCGACTGCCCGGTCGCGCACCTCGCGGATCAGTCCGTCCTTGCCCTGGAACAGGGTGTACACCGCCGCTGTCGACGTTCCGGCGGCGGTGGCCAGCGCGCGGACTGTGACCGACTCCTGGGGACGGGTGGCGAACATCTCGGTCGCGCATGCCACGAGACGTTCTCCGACGGCGGCGTCGTTCGTTCTCGGCCTTCCCATGCGGAGCAGTCTAGCGGCACTGATAACATCGTTTCGAAACGGTGTTTTGAAACTCTGGGGGAGATTGCCGTGCCACCGTCCGTCATACGTCCTTTCCGCCTCGCCGGCCGTGTGCTGGCCGCCACCGCCGCAGTGGTGGGGCTGGTTGCCGTCTTCCTGGCACTGATCGTCGCCACCGACGGTGCGGGATCAGGGTTCGCCGCATGGTCCGCGACTGTCACAGGCGCGGTCGTCGCGGCGCTGTGGCGGGGCCGCCGCCGCAGCCGGTGGGGACGGCTGGTGCCGTTTGTGCCGGTGCTCGTGGCCGCGGTCCTGACGCTGTCGGTGTGCATCCCGACCGTTCCCACGACCCGTCACTATCCGCCCGCCCTGCCGTTCGTGACCACCGGGCACTGGAGCCTGTCCACCGGCAGCCGGGTCGCCGTCTACCACTACCCGCCCACCGGCAACGGCCCCCGGCACCGCGTTCCCCTCGTCTACCTCAACGGCGGGCCGGTGCGCGGCATCTCGGTGCTCGACCACCACTTCCTGCAGCGGCTCGCGGGTGAGGGCTACGACGTGTACACCTACGAGCAGGCCGGCGGCGGGCGCAGCGACCTGCTGCCCATGGGCCAGTACTCGATCACCCGGTCGGTCCGTGACCTCGGCGCTTTCGTCGACAGGCTCGGCAAGGGCCGTGCCGACGTGCTGGGGTTCTCCGCGGGCGCGGTCGTGCTCACCCGCGCGCTGGCCGACCCGGCCGTCGCCGTCCGTCTGCACCGGGCGGTCATCGCCGAGCCCGGTCCGATGGACGGCCCCACCACGCGCATCGCGGGGCGCAAGGGCCGGCCGTCGGCGCGCGGCATCGCACCGCCCATGACCGGGCCGCGCTCCACACACCAGCCGCGGTACGCCGTCGCGTTCGGCCTCATGCGGCTCGGACTGCTCAGCCCGGACAACGGGCTGGTGGGGCAGGCCGAGGGCGACAACGCCTTCACCGCCGCCGATCTCGGCGGCGACACCGCGGCCGGTTACTGCGCGCGAGACGCGCACCGCATCCCGGTCGAGGACACCGTGCGGAACTTCTCCTTCAGCGCCGCCGCCAGCCTCCGCATCCAGCAGACGGTCAAGGACTCCCCCTCCATCGCCCCACGGCTGAGGCGCTCCCGGACACCCGCCATGCTGATGATCGCCGAGTGCTCCTCCCAGGTCCGGCAGTGGGAGACGACGGTCCTCGCCGACGATCCCGCCGTCCGGCGCACCCAGTACATGCCCGGCGTCGGCCACCACATGTGGAACGGCCTGGGTGACAACGACCGACGAGCGGCAGCCGTCATCACCGCGTTCCTCCAGGACAAGCCCGCACCGCTGCGCAACTACCCGACCCGGGCCGACATCCCGGCCTTCCTCCGTGACCACACGTAGGCAGCCCCTGACCTGCCACCCGGCTCGGTGCTGCTGTGCGCCGCCAAGGCCGCCGACTTGACCGGCAGTGCGCCCCCGAAAGCCATGCGGCGACCGATGTCAGGACCTGCTGCCGGATCTCGCGCCGCTGAGCGGCTCGGACGGGTCCGACGTCCTGTCCGAGCCGCCACCCCGGCCTGGGTTCGGCCTCTTCACAGGCTGCGGGCGGTGATGTCGCCGTGGGAGGTGGTGGCGCGGATGTCGAGCTCGGCGGTGCCGTCGTTCTTCAGGGCGTTGCTGATGCGGCCGTAGGAGGTGCCGGCGTCCAGGGCGGCGGAGACGCCGGCGGCGGCGCCGACCGTGATGTCGCCGGACTGGGTGCGCAGGACGACCGTGCCGCGTACGGCCTCGGCGATGCGGATGTCGCCCCGTGCGGTGCTGATCTGCGCGGGGCCGCCCAGCCGGCCGACCTCGACGTCGCCGTCGGTCGCGGTCAGGCGCAGACTCGCGGTCTCGTCCAGCTTGATCTGGCGGTACGCGCCGTCGAATTCGACGTCGCCCAGGCGGCCGACACCGCGGAGCTCACAGGCGGCGGTCCTGGCCTCGACGCGGGAGCCGGCCGGCAGCTTGACGCTGACCTCCAGGGATCCGGAAGGGCCGAAGAGCTGGTTCTTGGGCTCGGCGGTGCCGATCCGCAGGACGCCGTCGGCGTAGGCGACGGTGGTCTGCTCGGCAGCCTTCACGTCGCGGCTCTTCGCGGGGTTGGCGGGCAGGACCTCGACGCTGGTGTCGGCACGGTCGGCGGCGAAGAGCTGGACGCGTCCGGCGGGGATGTCCAGGACGACGGTGATCGGGGCGGGGGTGGCGAACTTCTGCATCATGCTCTCCGGTGTGTTCGTTCGTCGTTTCTGACAGGGAAAACGCTATGTTGCATTCATCGATACGGCAACAAGCTTGTTGCGAATGAGTGTTATCGCCGCAGGTCAGAGCGAGAAATCGTTGCATCGACCTGAGCGGTAACGCAACAGACTCGATGCACCCGTTGCAATGGATTGAGGGTGAACGCTATGGTGGCGACACCACGGACCACTTGAGGAGACCGCGATGCCAGGAGGCAGGCTCACCCAGCCCGAACGTCAGCAGATCGCGCTGGGCCTGGCCGACGGCCTCGCCTACGCGGAGATCGCCCGACGCCTCGACCGCCCCACCTCGACCGTCACGCGCGAGGTCATGCGCAACGGCGGTCCCACCGCCTACCGCGCCGACCTCGCCCACCGCGCCACCGAACGCCGTGCCCACCGGCGCAGGCAGGCCGCGCCCCGTGATGCGGCGACGCCCCCGCAGGCCCACGGACGCGACGCCGAAGCGGTACGCGAGTACGAGGAGACGCTCACCACCGTCTTCATGCAGTCGGGCACGCCCAAGATGATGGCCCGGGTGATGGCCAGCCTCTGCATCAGCGACGCGGGCAGCCTCACGGCATCCGAACTCGTCCAGCGCCTCCAGGTCAGCCCGGCGTCCATCTCCAAGGCGATCGCCTTCCTGGAGAGCCAGGACCTGGTCCGCCGGGACCGCGACGAACGCCGCCGCGAGCGCTACTCCATCGACGACGACGTCTGGTACCAGTCCATGATGGCCAGCGTCCGCTCCACCGCCCAGGTCGCCGAGACCGCACGCCAGGGCATCGACATCCTCGTGGCCGGCACCCCGGCCGCCACCCGCCTGGAGAACATCGCCCGGTTCCTCGACTTCGTCTCCGAGAGTCTCGCCCGCGCCGCGGACCAGGCCCGCGAAGTCCTCCACACCAAGCCCGCAACCACCCCCGACGACACCGACCGGCCGCATCCGGACCACGCATAGACACACCAGCCGGTCAGCGCCAGGGACGGGCGTCTCCCGCGGCGGCGTGGCCGAGGGCTTCGAGGCCGGACAGCCAGGCGTCGGCGACAGCTGGGCGCTGCTCGCCGAGTGCACCGCGGGCCCGTCGTTCGAGGTCGAAGGCTTCGACCCCGTTGCCTGCGTGTGCCTCGAACTGGGCGAGGGTCCCGGCCTGACAGGCGGTCAGCGGGTCGCCGGCTGAGCGAGCGGCGTCGGCACCGGCCACGTCATCATCCCGTCCCTGTCGGTCCTGGCCGCCGAACGCCGAACGCCGACGAGAAGAAGCGCTCCGCGACCGGGCGAACGGTCCGGGGCGTGGCCAGCGCTGACAAGGAGCGTCGACATGCCGCACTGTATCGCCCGCCTCTTCGGGCCGATGCTACGGCTGCTCCTGCCCACACCGGGCCGCCATCGCAGACCCGATCGCCCATCCGCCGGCCTTGTTGTAGAAGCGTCGACCGCGTGTCCGTCCCGCGTGCCGACCGCCCGGGTACTGCGCGGTGAGGAGATCGGACTGGTCCGCCCGTTCCTGGTCGCACACGAACGGCGGGAGGCACACAAACAGCAGGCTCGGCGTCGCACGCTCCGGCTGGCAGTGCGCGGTATCGACATTGCTCCCCATCTGATCCACGGAGTGGAGGTCACGGCATGACGAGCGCGACCGGACAGCTGCGCCTTCTGCCGTGGGTCGGTCCCGAGGGGAAACCGTGCTGTCTCGCAGGCGATGCGGGCGGATATCTGTCCCGGCTCGCCGACGACATGGAGGCAACGCAGCTCGGCCTGACCGGCGAACTCTTCCAGGAGGCCAAGCATGTCCTGGACAAGGGACAGTGGACGTCCGGCGAACTGCACCTCCTGGCAGTCCAGTGAGCCTCCGCCAACTTGAAGTCGCAGGTTAAAGGGCTGGTGTGACCGGTTCTCGGGGCGCTCACCCTGGTCGTGGGCGGCTGTCTGAGGAGTAGCATCGTCCGTCAGATTGTGTTGCTGGCGACGACGGCTCGGAGAGGGTGATCTCCGTGTTTACTGCGGCAGGTTGGCCTGGTCCGCCTGGCGGAATATGTCTCCGCAGGTAGGGACGGGTCCCGGCTCGCGGGCGGCAAGGACGGTCAGCGTATGGCGCACTTCCGTGCTCAGCCGAAGGAGCTGGAGACTGGTTTGGCCGCCCTTGTATGCGTACAGGCGGAAGACCTTGACCGCGATTTCGTCGCGTTCGTCGGCGAAGGTGTCTGGGAGCCCGGCGAGTAGTTCGAAGTCTTGCTTTCCGGTTGCCGCGTCGGCCACGGTGCTGAGGGGCAGGGTCTCGAACTCTGATGCGGGCAAGGAAGTGTCCACCGCGACGGCGTGGGCGGCTAAGGCCGCGAAGACCTCAATGAGTCGTTCCCCCACCGACACGTCGATGTCCGAGGAGTGCAGCCGCTCTCGGCGGCGATCCTGACGCCATGGCTCCTTGTCCAGCAGTGGCAGCAGGACGCGTCCCAGGTACGCGCAGCGACGCCACAGCGTGTCGTGCTCCGAGGTCATGATCGATCCTCTCTGCAGCAGTTGGAGGTTCTGCGCTGCCCGAGCGGCGCAGAACCTCCAACTTCCCACTACACGCAGGCCAGGTACAGGACGGGACTGTTCGCCGTGCCGCCGCCCGCGGAGCCGCCCGAGCTCACGAGAGTCCCGTACGTCGTCGTCCGGAAGGCATGAGTCGGGTCACCGGAGTGGTGCTCGCAGGTTGCCGCTGCGGTCGACGACCGCAGCGGAGGCGCGCACTTGGACTGGCGCGCGGTCCCGATCGTCATCCACTGGTTCGAGAAGTCGTTGTAGAGCTCCAGGTCCACCTCGCTGGTGCAGGCCACGGGCCCGCCCGAGCACGTCTTGATGCCTCCTGTGCCCGTCATCCGGGAGCCGCTGGCCCTGCCCGGCCTGATGGAGCGTCAGGGAGCGATCGTCAACGTCGTCCATTCTCGCCCGGATGCCCGGGGGTCTCCCGGTCGCCATGACCTCGGCCAAGGCGGCGCTCACCGCGCTCGGCAAGTCCCTGGCCGAGGAGTTCGGTCCCCGAGGCGTACGCGTGAACACCGTCTCCCCCGGCTTGGTCCGCACCTCCGTCTATCAGAACCCCGACGGCCAGGTCAGCCGGTGGGCTGCCGCGGCCGGCATGGGCCTTGCCGAATTCGTCCAGCAGATGGTGACGGCCCAGAACGTCACGACCGGCCGCATGGCCGAGCCGAAGAAGTGGCGGCCCTGATCGCGTTCCTCCTGTCCGACGTGGCCGGCAACATCACCGGCGTCGACTACGCCATCGACGGCGGCACGATCAAGACGGTCTGAACAAGCGCACACCTCGCGCTCCGGTCAGCTCGCCGGCCGGGGCATGGATCCATTCGCGGTCGGGTCTCGAAGCCGACCGCACAAGCTGGGGGCTCCCCTCACGATGACGGGAGGTGCAGCACCAGCGGTTCGCTCTTCTAGGGCGTCCGAACCGCACGCACGAGTTCACCACCACACGGTGCCGCGCCGGGCTTCCGCTGGGTGGCGCTGGACCGGCTGCACACCCTGGTGCGGCACAGCGGTTGTCTCAACGTGGCGGCCCGCAGCCTGCTCGCCTGCCTGCGGCACCCGGTGTGAGCAGGTCACCTGGCCGGACGCCGCAGCAGGGGCTCCCACCAGGTGCTGTTCTCCCGATACCACCGCACCGTCTCGGCGAGACCGGCGGTGAAGTCACGGCGCGGCTCGTAGCCCAGTTCGCGCCGGGCCTTGCTCCAGTCGACCGAGTAACGCCGGTCGTGCCCCTTGCGGTCGGCGACGTACTCGATGCGCTCCGGCCCCGCCCCGCAGGCCTTCAGCAGCAGGTCGGTCAGCTCCCGGTTCGTCAGTTCCGTGCCGCCGCCGATGTTGTAGACCTCACCGGGCCGGCCGTGCCGCAGGGCCAGCAGGATGCCCCGGCAGTGGTCGTCGACGTGCAGCCAGTCGCGCGCGTTCATCCCGTCGCCGTACAGCGGGACCGTCAGTCCGCGCAGCAGGTTGGTGACGAACAGCGGGATGATCTTCTCGGGGTACTGGTACGGGCCGTAGTTGTTCGAGCAGCGGGTGATCCGGACGTCCAGCCCGTGCGTGCGGTGGTAGGCCTGGGCCAGCAGATCACCGGACGCCTTGGACGCGGCGTACGGCGAGTTGGGCCGCAGCGGGTGCTCCTCCGGCCACGACCCGGTGGCGATCGAGCCGTAGACCTCGTCGGTCGAGACGTACACCACCCGCGCACCGTGGCGCAGCGCGGCGTCCAGCACCGACTGCGTGCCCAGGACGTTGGTCAGCACGAAGTCCCGGGCTCCGTCGATGGAGCGGTCCACGTGGGACTCCGCGGCGAAGTGCACGACCGTGTCGTGGCCCGCGACGAGCCGGTCCAGCAGCGCGGCGTCCCTGACGTCGGCCTGCTCGAAGCGCAGCCCCGGGTGGTCACGGACCGGGGCGAGGTTCTCCCGGTTGCCCGCGTAGGTGAGGCTGTCGACCGCGGTGACGGTGTGCCGCTCGCCGTCCTGCGCCGGGTCGAGGAGCATCCGCACGAAGTGCGAACCGATGAATCCGGCCGCGCCGGTGACCAGGGCCTTCATGCGCTAATCCGGGCCGTGCTGTGGTCGCCCAGGACCAGCCGGTGCGTCCGCGGGGTCCGGGGCGCGCCGGTGACCCGTACGCTGCGGCCGATGAGCGAGGCCTCCACGCCGCGCACGCCCTCGATCCGGGAGTCCTCCAGCACGATCGAGTACTCGATGCCGCTGTCGATGATGGCGCAGTCGTCGGCGACCGAGGTGAACGGTCCGATCGTCGAGCCGTGGATGCGCGCGCCGTCGCCGATGACGACCGGGCCGATGATCCGCGAGTTGCGGATCTCCGTGTTCCGGCCCACGCTGACCCGTCCGACCAGCTCGCTGGCCTCGTCCACCCGTCCGTCCGTGCGCGAGCGCAGCCGTTCCAGCACGATCCGGTTGACCTCCAGCAGGTCCTCCACCGTCCCGGTGTCCTTCCAGTAGCCCTCCATGAGGGTGGAGCGCACCGTGAAGTCCCGGTCGATCAGCCACTGGATCGCGTCGGTGATCTCCAACTCGCCCCGCGCGGACGGGGTGATGCGGTCTATGGCCTCGTGGACGGCGGAGGTGAAGAGGTAGATCCCGACCACGGCGAGGTCGCTGCGGGGCGCCTCGGGCTTCTCCTCCAGTCGTACGACCGTGCCGTCCGCGGCGACCTCGGCCACGCCGAACGCCGACGGGTTGGCGACCTTGGTCAGCAGGATGTGCGCGTCGGGCCGGGACGCGGAGAACTCCTCGACCACCGAGGTGATCCCGTCGATCAGGAAGTTGTCGCCGAGGAACATGACGAAGTCCTCGTCCCCCAGCCACTCGCGGGCCGTCAGCACCGCGTGCGCGAGTCCGAGCGGCTGTTCCTGCCGCAGATAGGTCACGCGGATCCCGAACTCCGAGCCGTCCCCGACGGTCGCCCGCACCTCGTCCTCGGTGTCGCCGGTCACCACGCCGACCTCGGTGATGCCGGCCGCCGCGATGGATTCCAGCCCGTAGAACAGCACGGGTTTGTTGGCCACCGGTACCAGTTGCTTGGCGGAGGTGTGCGTCAGGGGTCGCAACCGGGTGCCGGTGCCCCCTGACAGGACGAGTGCCTTCACGGATGCTCCTTGACGAAGGAATCGGTGCCGTGGCCCAGTCGGCGCCGGTCGGTGACCGGGTGGGGCGCCGGCGCTGCCGGGCACGATGCTCTTCGCCGTGCTTCGAGGCCTTCTTGAGAAAACATGGTCTCCCCCGCACGCCCCGGCCCCGCCGTCCCGGTACGGTGCTCGTCGGTCTGGCGCTGCCGCCCGAGCCCGCCGGGACGGCCGGTCCCGGAGCCGCCGACGCCGTCGCGCGCCCCGGGGCCTGGACCCTGACGGCTCTGCTGAACACGCGCGGGCTGACGGAGATCGTGGTCCTGCAGGCCGGTCACAGCGCACACATCCGCACGCCGGGCCTCTGTGTCGCCCTGCTGGTCATGGCGCTCGCCACCACGGCCTGCAGCGGCCCCCTGCTCTGGGCCGCCGACCGCTGCGCACGGTCCGCCGCCGCGCACGAACCGGCCCGCCCGCCCGCCGGGAACGATGATCACGGCGATGACCACAGCGATGACCATGTGGTGGTCAGGCGGGGTTCAGCGGGGTGATGCCGGTGGGCGGGTACAGGGCAGGTTCCAGGGACAGGACCGTCGCCGGGTCCCCGGCCCTCAGGGTCTGCCAGGCGATCGCCGCCGCGTGGGCCACCGGCCAGTCCACGTCCTTCCACTCCATCGCGTCCGCCGCGTGCGCCGTGGTGAACGGGGTGTGCTCCGCGAAGCGCAGGGACGCGGCATGCCGGCCCGCGCCGGGGAGCCGGCGTTCGGCGGCCAGGACGGACAGGGACGGGACGATGACGCGGCCGGTGCCGCGTGAGGCCTCGATGTAGAGACCGGTGAAGAACGGGTCCGCGCGGTACAGGGCGGTCAGGGCGGTGTGGTCCAGGACGGCCGTCAGGTTCATGCGGCCGTGCCGCCCTGGTGGGCGCGGATCCGCGCCCAGGCGTCCTGGCCCGCCTGCTGGACCTCGTCGGTGTACTCCACACCCAGCTCACGGGCGGCCGCCACGGCCCGCTGCTCCCGCTCGGCCGCCGTCAGCTCGCGGGCAGCCAGCTCCTCCAGCAGTTCCGTGATGGTGGTGCCGCGCTCGGCGGCGAGGGTGCGCAGCCGGTCACGCACTTCCTCGCTGGTCTTGATGCTCGTCGGCTTGCCCATACGGGGATTCTACGCCGGTTCTACCACCGGTAGAGTGCAGCCTCTCAAACCCCACTGACCTGGGCTTTTGCCGCGATGCGCTGGCGGGAGGCCTCGTACAGGACGGTGGTGGCGGCGTTGGCCGCGTTCAGCGAGCTGGCCGCTCCCGCGATGGGGATGCTCACCGTGTGGTCGCACAGCTCGCGCCAGGCGCCGCTCAGGCCGCTGGTCTCGTTGCCGATGAGCAGCAGGACCGGCTGGGTGAGGTCGAAGTCGAAGACGTTCTTCTCGCCGTGTTCGTCGGTGCCGACCATGAGGACCGGCTTGCCCTGGGCGCGCTGGGCCTGGAGCCAGTCGGCGACCTCGCGGGGGGAGGGCACACGGACCGCGGGCAGGGCGAAGAGCGAACCGGTACTGGCACGGACCGACTTGGGGTCGTAGACGTCGGCGGCGTGCCCGGAGACGATCAGGCCGTGGGCACCGAAGGCGTCCGCCGAGCGGATGATGCTGCCGATGTTGCCGGGGCTCGTGGGCCGGTCGAAGAGGACGCCGAGGAAGTCGTCCTCGACCGGGATGCGCTGGAGGTCGTCGGCGGGCATGCCCACGACGGCGACGAGCTCGGGGGCGGCCTCGTTCTTCTCGCCGAGGTCGGCGAGCAGCTCCGGGGCCATGGCGATGCGCTCGGCGGGGACGGTGTCGAGGAGTTCCCCGGCCCAGCGCGAGAGCCCCCGCCGGTCGTCGTGGATCAGTGTGTGTACGGGCCAGCCGTGTTCGACGGCGAGCGAGATGGGACGTACTCCCTGTACCAGGAACTCCCCCGCGCGCTGGCGCTTCTTGCGGTTGGCGAGCAGCGCCTGCCACTGCTGGAACTGGGCGTTGCGCGAGGTGATTCGTCGGCCCGCAGGCACCTGTCTCCCCAGGGGTCGTGGTCTTTCCGGTGTGACCCGAAGGCTACACGGGACGTGGCTTACGGCTGCTGCTCGTGGCCGATGTCGCCGGCGCGGAGCAGCACCACCGAGCGAGTGCCGATCTTCAGGCGTTCCAGGGGGCGCAGCGGGGCCACCGGGATCTTCCGGCCGCGGTTGCTGACGGCCACGACCGCGTGCGGGGGCAGTACGGCGGCGAGGGAGCGCAGCAGGGCCGGGATGGGCTGCTCGGGGGCACCGCCGCCCCAGTGGGTGCGTTCGCCGTAGGGGACGTCGGTGATCACCAGGTCGGGGGCGGTGTCCGCGAGCAGGTCGCGCAGGGCGGCGGGGTCGAAGGCGTCGGCCTGTGCGGCACGCCAGGGCAGGCTTCCGCCGTCGGCCGCGAGCCGGACGGCGCGGCGGCGGGTGGCGGCCGCGGCCTCCTGGTAGGCGGGTTTGCCGAACCGCTCGCTCTGTTCGAGGCGTTCGCGCTCGCGTGCGGCGAGGCCCTCCTCGGTCAGCAGGGCCAGGTTCTTGCGGGCCAGGGTGATCGCCTCGGTGTCGACGTCGCTGCAGACGATCTGCCCGATGGCGGGGCGCTCCAGCCAGCCGAGGACGGTCGCGAGATGGCCGCTGCCGCAGCAGGGGTCCCACAGGGTGACGGGCTGGCCGGTGCCGGTGTGCGCCAGGGCCCGGCAGAAGATCTCGACCGCCAGGCGGGCCGGGTAGGCGGGGTAGCCGGGTGCCGAGTGCAGTACGACCCCGGACGCGAGGTCGGAGTCGTCCGTCCGCTCGGTGGCAAAACGGTAGGGCACCTGGACCTTCCTCGACCTTCCTCCACAGAAACGAAACCGCTGCTCACGGCCGTTGCGCACCATGCTACTGGGCGTGCGCGGCGGCCGTCCCCGCCCCCGGAGGGGGACCGACCAGCCCGGACTCGTGGGCGAGGCCCACGAGGTGGACGCGGCCGCGGGCCCGCAGCTTGGTCCGTGCCCGGTCGATGTGGGACTTCGCGGTCGGCGCGCTGATCACCATGCGGTCGGCGATCCGGTCGGTGGTCAGCCCCCGCGCGACCAGGGCGACGGCCTCGCGCTCACGGCCGGTCAGGTCGGTCAGGTCGGTCAGCTCCGGGAGGAGCCCGGACCGCGCGCGCAGCGGCAACGGCAACGGCAACGGCAGCGGCAGCGGCAGCGGCAGCGGCAGCGGCAGCGGCAGCGGCAGCGGCAGCGGCAGCGGCAGCGGCAGCGGCAGGGCAACGAGCCGGCTGATCACCTTGCGGGTGACCGACGGTGCGAGCAGGGTGTCCCCGCGCGCGACCACCCTCAGTGGCGTGCACCAGATCGGCGGGCGCGATGTCCCTGACGAGGAATCCGGCGGCGCCGGCCCGCAGCGCGTCCACGACGTGGCCGTCGCTGCGGGCGCCGGTCAGGATGACCACCCGCACCCCGGACAGGACCGGATCGGCGGTGACACGCCGGGTCGGCTCGACGCCGTCGAGGACAGACAGCCGTCGCTGCGGGCGCCGGTCAGGATGACCACCCGCACCCCGGACAGGACCGGGCCGACGGTGACACGCCGGGTCGGCTCGACGCCGTCGAGGACGGGCAGCGGCACGTCGGTGAGCGCGATGTCGGGCTGCCGTTCCCCGGCCGGCCGCAACTCCGGCCGCCGTCACCGGGCTCGGCGACCACCTCGATGTCCTTCTCGGCGGCGAGCAGCGCACGCCGCCCGCCGTGCAACACCGGCTGCTCGTCGGCCGGCAGGACGCGGATCACGAGGACCGACCGGCACTCGGCGCGAGTGCGGGGGTGGGGTCCTCATGCCGCCTCCCCCGCCGCCTCGGGCACGCGGCGGACGGCCTGGATGCGGCCGTCGAGGACGTCCAGCGCCAGGGCGCCCAGGAAGGTGCCGTGGTGGTCGTGGAAGGCTGCGCCGGGGCCGGCGGCCACGTCGGCCGGCCGCATGGTGACGCCGACGCGGAGCAGCGCGGGGACGATCGCCGCGAGCAACCGGGCCGAGTGGTCCGCGCCGGCGACGTATCCGGGCCAGGGCAGAGCCTCGCCGCCGGCGTCGCTGCGTGCCGTCACGGAGGCGGCGAGCTGGTGGCAGGCGGCCTCCGAGCAGCCCACGGCCGACGCGGTCCGCGCGATGTCGCAGCCGAGGATCTCCCGCAGCACGAACACCGCCCGCTCCAGCGGCGACAGCCGCTCCAGCAGCAGTACGGCCGCCGTCGACAGCGACTCGGCCGGCTCGGGCGGCCGGTCGGGGTCCTGGAAAGGGTCGGCCGGCGGCGGCCCGGCGAACCAGGGACCGGCGTACTCGTCCTGCCGTGACCGGGCCGCGCGCAGGGTCTCCCAGGAGACTCGGACGACCTCGGCGGACAGGAATGCCGTGGCCGGGGCGGGCACGGCGGGGGCGCTCTCGTAGCGCAGCCGGGTCTCCTCGATGGCGTCCTGGGCGTCGCCGGCGCTGCCCAGGATGCGGTGGGCGAGCGAGAACAGCAGCGGCCGTACCGCGTCGAACTCTTCGCTCCGGCTCACACAAGTCCCTCCTCTGACACGACGGACAGCGCCCGTCGGTGGTCTCGGCTCCCGCCTGTGAGACAAACCGGAACCGGCTCAAGTGACACGCCGTGCGGGGCCACCCTAGGGGCGGCATGAGCGCACGTCCCGTGCGCACCAGGGGAGTTCGAGCGGGGCGGGAGCACACGTCCGGTTCCGGGGGTACGCCGGCACGGTTTGTGTGTGCGGGGCCCGGTGGGATAGAGTCGATCTTGAGCGCGGCGCCCGATACGGCGCGGAGCGCGATGCGTTGGTGGTCCAAGGAAAGACGCCCCGCTTCCTGCGGGGAGATGCAGGTGCAAGGCCTGCCCGGCGCTCGGCGGGAAAGCCCCCGCCCTCGATCTCGGGGGCGGGGGCTTTCCCTGTGCGCTCAGTCCGCCGGGGTGCCGGGGGCGTCGGCATGCTGCATCAGGGCGGCCTCCCCGGCCGTCCAGCCACCGTCCACGGCGATGTCCGCGCCCGTCATGTACGCGGCCGCATCGGAGACCAGGAAGGACACCGCCTCGCCTATCTCCTCCGGCACGCCGACCCGGCCCAGTGGGGCCAGCGGGAAGTTGCCCTCCCCGAGCCGCGCACCATGGGCCTCGGTCATCGGGGTGTGGACCAGGCCGGGGTGGACGGAGTTCACCCGGATCCGGTAGCGGCCCAGTTCCACCGCAGCCGTCTTGGTGAGGCCACGCAGACCCCACTTGGACGCCCCGTACCCCGAGGTCATGGGGTGCCCCGTCAGCGCCGTGGCGGAGCCGATGTTGACGATCGAGCCACCGCCGGCCGCCTTCATCGGCGCGATGACCGCCTTCAGCCCGAGGAACACCCCGGTCAGGTTGACCTTCAGGACTCGTTCGAACTGCTCCAGGGACTCGTTCTCGATCAGTGACCAGGAGTCCGTGCCGGCGTTGTTGACCAGGCCGTCCAGCCGGCCGTAGCGGTCGACCGTCGCTTCCACCACGGCACGCCAGTCGTCCTCGCTGGTCACGTCGTGGCGGAGGAACACACCCCCGATGTCGGCGGCGGCCTTCTCGCCTTCCTTGCTGTCCCGGCCGGTGACCACCACCCTGGCCCCGCCCCGGGCCATGCAGGCCGCCGTCGCCGCGCCCAGCCCGCCGGAGCCGCCCGTCACGATCACTACCTTGTCCTGCAGACCAGACATGGTCGTCCCCTCCTGGTGTTCATGCGAGGGACCGGCCGGAACGTACGTACGGCCGGTCCCTCGCCGTGGTGTCGTACACATGGCCGGGTCCGGCTGTCGCACTCGCGCGGACCCGGCACCCGAACCCGCCCTTCACCTGACCGCGCCCCGGCACCCGATCACACCGCACGACAGCCCGGCACCGGGGTGCCGGTACGGGGCGGCTGCCGCTGTGCTCACGCCGATCGGGCCCGAGGTGCGTGCGTGACTGCCGGTGGTGTCAGAATCCGATGGCTTCGCGGAGCAGCAGGAGGGTGACGCGCCCGGGGGCGGGCTCGGCGTTGAGGACGAGCAGGCGGTTGAGGGAGCTGGGCACTCCGTAAGCCTGCTTGCAGCGCTCGTCCTCCAGCGGGACGCAGTGTTCTTCGATGCGACGCAGCGCGGTGCTCAGGTCGGGCACGATCTTCTGCGCTCCGACGACCCAGATCACGCGCTGCGCGGCGCCCGAGTAACCGGCCAGCTGGCTGCCACTGGCCGAGGCGAACACCACGGAGCCGGTCTCCGTGACCGCGGCGGCGCTGCCCACGATGACGTCGGGGCAGGCGAGCAGCTGCCAGATCTCCTTGATCTGGGTGGCACGGTCCATGGTGGTGCTGCGTGCCTTGACGGAGTCGTAGCGTCCGCTGCCGTTGATGTCCTCGTCGATGCCGGACAGGCGGAGGGTCTCGCTGGCCCCGGTGAACACGGTGGCGCCCTCGGGGATCAGGTCCTTGATGCGGGCCCGCGCGGCGGCGGCGTCATCGAGGATCTCGACGTCGAAGTTCTTCTCCCTCAGCGCGGCGGCCACCTGCTCCAGGCGCTCGGCGGGCGCCGGTTCGGTGAACTGCGTCTGCAGAGCCGGGGTGTTCATGGTGTCTCCTGACTGGTTGAGTGTGTCAGCTCGCTGGACGATGCGTTCGTCTCATCAGTACGACAGGACAGCCCGCCGGAATGTGAGGCGAAGCCCTCCACAACCTGTCCGCAGTGTTGGTCGAGGCCGTGGAGACGCCTCTCCAACGAGCGCCGCTCGACGGCCACTTGACGGCCGCTGCCCTTGCCTTGACGGCGTACTCGGGCGGTGCCTAGCGTCAGACACCATGACAGCATCACGACAATCGGGGCAATCAGGGCAATCGCTGCCGGACCAGGTCCAGGTGCTGATCGTGGGCGCCGGTCCGGCCGGCATGGTGGCCGGCATCACCCTGGCCGGCTACGGGATCGATGTCCTGCTCGTCGAGAAGCGGGCCGAGCCGTCGGCCCTGTCGCGCGCCATGCTGATCAGTACCCGGACCATGGAACTGATGCGCCGATGGGGTCTGGAGGCAGCCGTACGCGCCAGGGCGGGCGACGTCGATGCGTACACGTACGTCACGGAGTCGCTGGCCGCCGGCACGGGCAGTGAGATCCCGATGGCCATCCC
Source organism: Streptomyces camelliae (assembly GCF_027625935.1). Classification (NCBI taxonomy): domain Bacteria; kingdom Bacillati; phylum Actinomycetota; class Actinomycetes; order Kitasatosporales; family Streptomycetaceae; genus Streptomyces; species Streptomyces camelliae. The sequence continues at coordinate 215,650 of NZ_CP115301.1, read as the reverse complement.
GACACAGGCCGAGGCGGCTCTGGTCAGCCCGACCCGGCCGGCCTGGGCGCCGCAGGACGACACGGAGTCGGTCCTGCTCGCCCATCTGCGCACGATGCCGACCGCGGCGGTGCGGATGGGATGCGAGCTGACCGGGCTCCGCCAGGATGACGACGGCGTCCGGGCCACCCTGCTGGACCCGCGGACCGGGAGCACCCACCCGCTCGAAGCGCGTTACGTGATCGGCGCGGACGGCCCGTACAGCACGGTGCGCGAGCAGCTCGGCATCGCCATGGAAGGCCTGGATCACCTGGGCGCCTACGAGGCGGTCCAGTTCCGGGCATCGATCAATCCCGATGTCGGGGACCGGAAACCCGCCGTCTACATGATCACCCGGCCGGACGCCGCCGGCTTCCTCAGCCGCCGGGGCCACGGGGACCGGTGGGCCTTCGCGCGGGGACGCACGCCGGACCAGGCCGGGCTGGCCGACCTCGAAGAAGCCGAGCTGGCAAAGCTGCTGGCCCGCGCCGCGGGCGTCGATACGCTCCGGCCGCGGATCGAGCGGTTCAGCAGCTTCGCGCTCGCCGCCATGCTCGCGGAGCGGTATCGGGAGGGCAGCGGCTTCCTGGTCGGCGACGCGGCCCACCGGATGACGCCACGGGGCGGCACCGGCATGAACACCGCGATCCAGGACGCCTTCGACCTCGGCTGGAAGCTCGCCTGGGTGTTGCGGGGATGGGCACCGGCCGACCTGCTCGACTCGTACGAGACCGAGCGCCGCCCGGTCGGCAAGCACAACGTGGACTTCTCCGCCGCACCGCCCACCGAGCCCGCCACCAGCGCCGAGACCCTGCCGTGGGACCTCAACGGGCGGCTGGCGCACCACTGGCTTCCGGCCCCGGACGGCGCCCCGGCGCCGACCGACCCGGTGAGCACCATCGACCTGGTCGGCGAGGGTCTCACCCTGCTCGCCGGGCCGCAGGGACAGCCCTGGACCGAGGCCGGGGCCCTCGCCACCGGGCCGATTCCGCTCGCCGTCCACCTGCTCGACGAGGGCACCGCCGACGCCCTCGGGCTGCGGCCCGGCGCGGCGATGCTCCTGCGCCCCGACTGCCGGGAGATCCGGCAGTGGTCGCACTACGACGAGGCCGACCCGCCGCGGGTCGGACACCTGGCCCCGGCCGCGCACTCGCTCCCCACTGTCTGAACACCTGTCAGGAGCCACGACCCGTCGGCGGGAGACTGCCCGTCGCCGGGTCCTCGTGCGCTCCTACGTGTTCACCGCCCGCAAGCACGGCCGCAACCGCCAACACGGAAGGCTCACCATGACACAGTCCTCCTATCCGGCTCTGATCCCCAGCGCTACCGACTTCACGGCGGGGGACGCGATCTACATCGCTTCAGCCGCGGCCGAGCTTCCGCCCGCCCTGTCCGTCGAGGACGCCGTCCGCGACGGACAATACCCGCAGGAGAGCGCCGACATAGCCGGATACAGCGGCGTCACCATCGCGAAGGAATCAACCACCATCCTGGACCTCGCGGCCGGTGCCGCCTCGTCGGCCATCGCGCGTTCCACCGTACCGGCCACCGATATCCGCAGCGTGCTGTTCGTGAGCGTGTTCCCCTTCACGCACACGCCCCTTTACAACGTTCCCGCAGCAATCGCCGAAGCCGTCCGCTCTCCTTGCGCCTTCGCCACCCAGCTCTCGAACGCGTCCTGCGCTGCCGGTGTGGATGCCCTCGTCATGGCCGGGCACCGCTTGCTGGTCACCGACGACCGGGCCGCCCTCGTGGTCGCCGGCGATCTGTGGCGCCAGCCCCACATCGATCGCTTCAACTGCAACCCCAACTTCGTGTTCGCCGACGGCGCCGCCGCCGTCGTGCTCAGCCGCGAGGCCGGGTACGCCCGTCTCCTCTCCGGAGCGACCCTCACCGATCCCACCCTGAGCGGGCTGCACGCCGACGTCCCCTCGGCGCGCACGGCCGTCGACATCAGCGCGCGCGCCCGCGCGTTCTTCGAGACCCGCATGACCCCCGACGAGGCTCACGAACGCCTCGAAGCCGCTTTGACGTCCACGGTCGACGCCGCCCTCTCCCTGGCCGGTGTCGACCTGGACGATGTCGCCTATGTGCTCCTGCCGGCCATCGGGAGGGCCTTCCTCCAGCGGTACCTGGACATGCTGAACGTGCCCCTTTCCCGCACCGCGTGGGACTACTACGCGACGACGAGCCACATCGGTCCCGGCGACCAGTTCAGCGCGCTGTCGTATCTCATGGACCACGACCGGTGCAGCAGCGGTGATGTCGTTCTCCTGATCGGCGAGGGAGTGGGATTCCAGTTCAGCGCCGCAGTACTCAAGGTGCAGTAGTCCGAGGGCGACTTCGGTCGCGTCGCGCGTCCGGCCGGCGGTTCGGCGAACCGCCGGCCGGACGCGCGACCGTGTCAGTCCAGCAACCCGGCCATCCGGTCAAGGCGGCGCAGGGTCTCGTCGCGCGGCGCGGGCGGCAGGTTGAAGGTGATCTCGTCCACCCCCGCCTCCGTCAGGCCCACCACGGCCTGGGGCTCGGGCGCGGCCGCGTGCACCACCACCGGCACCCGCCGCCCGGCACGCTCCCGCAGCTCGGCGATGCCGGCGGCGAGCACCTCGGGGTTCGCGGCGTACGGGAACCAGCCGTCGCCGTACTCCAGCACCCGGTCGAACGTTCCCGGCCCCCAGCCACCGACCAGCACGGGTATCGGGTGGAGCGGCTTCGGCCAGGAGTACGCCGGGGGGAAGTCCACGTACTTGCCGTGGAACTCGGCCTGTTCGCGGGTCCACAGCTCCTTCATCGCCAGGACGCGCTCGCGCATCAGCGCCATCCGGGTGCGCGGGTCGGTGCCGTGGTCGCGCATCTCCTCCCGGTTCCAGCCGGCGCCGATACCGAGGACGGCGCGGCCGCCGGACACCTGGTCCAGCGAGGCCATCTCCTTGGCGAAGACGATCGGGTCGCGCTGGGGGATCAGCGCGATGCCGGTGCCCAGCCGCAGCCGCTGGGTGGCGACGGCGGCGGCGGTGAGCACCACGACCGGGTCGAACGTGCGGTAATAGACTTCGGGCAGCTCACCTCCGCCAGGGAACGGCGTGTCCCGGCTGACCGGGATATGGCTGTGCTCGGTCACGAACAGCGAGTCGAACCCGCGTTCCTCCAGCGCTGCCCCGAGCTCGTCGGGCGCGATCCCCTTGTCGGTCACGAACGTCGATACGCCGAATTTCATGTGCGGTCACCTAACCGGTCAGCGGAGCTTGATCGTGGTGGGCAGCGAGGAGAACCCACGGATGTTGGTGGTGTAGACGCGGACGATCCGGTCCGGGTCGATCTCGTACGCGCTGATCCGGGCCGCGAGTTCGTCCAGGACGATCCGAGCCTCCAGCCGGGCCAGCGGAGCACCGAGGCAGAAGTGCGGGCCGCCCCCGAAACTGATCGCGCGGTGGGTGTCCCGGCCGAGGTCGAAGCGTTCCGCGTCCGCGAACACCTCGGGGTCGCGGTTGGCGGCGCCGATCAGCAGCAGGACGCGCGCGCCCTTCGGCAGCCGGACGCCGTGCAGGGTCCGGTCCTCGGTGAGCGTGCGGACCAGGTACTGGATGGGAGTGTCGTAACGCAGGGTCTCCTCGACCCAGTTCGTGATCTGCCCGTCGAAGGCGCGGGCGCGCTGCTCGGGATGCCGCCATGCCCAGTACCAGGCGTTGCCCAGCAGCCGCAGGCTCGTTTCATAGCCGGCCGTGACCAGCAGCCCCAGCAGGGCGATGATCTGCTGGTCGGTCAGGGGGGAGCCGTCGACCGACGCCTGCGCCAGCGTGGTCAGCAGGTCTGTGCCCGGCGTGCGGCGCCGCTCGTCGACCCAGCGCACGTAGTGTTCCGCCAGCGCGCCCATCGCCTGGGCGTTCTCGGGCGTGAGGTCGCGGGCGCCCGGCGGGCGGTGGAACGCGAGGTTGATCAGGCGGCGCGCCTCCGCCCGGTCGTCGGCCGGGACCCCGATCAGTTCCGAGATCACGTCCATCGGGACCGTGGCCGCCACATCGGTGACGAAGTCGAACGATTCGCGCTCCATTGCCGGTTCGAGGTGGGTGCGCACGATGTCGCGGATCCGCGGCTCCAGTCCGGCCATGCGCCGGGGGCTGAACACCGCCGACACCAGGGCCCGCGTCCGGGTGTGCTCGGGCGGGTCCATGGCGTTGAACGACATCACCTTGTGCGCGTCGGTTCCCCAGATGGCGGAGTCCAGCAGGGGACCGTTGGCGCTGGAGAACCCCGCCGAGTCACGCAACGCGGCGTCCACATCCGCGTGCCGGGACAGCGCCCAGATGTCCAGGTCTTCGTTGTGATGGACGGGCGCCGTCTCCCGGAGCCGCGCGTACAGCGGGTAAGGGTCAACGTTGAGCTGCTCGTCGTAGGGGCTGTACTCCACTGCCACTCTCCATCGCCTCCCGTTGTGATGGTTCGAGAGTTCCTGCGCCGGTGTCGCGGAGCAGCAGGGCGGTGCCGCGTCCCCGGGCAGGACTCCGCGTTCAGGATGTGCGCGCGGTCGATGGTGCTCGGCTCCCGTGGACCTTCTCGGCCCGCTCGACTTCCGCTCAAGCGCTCCCTCGACGCGGCGCGACACGGTGCTCAGGTCGGGCATCATGTGCTTGTTTCACCAGTACGACAAAGCAGCTCCCCGGAATGTGAGGCGAGGCGCCGGTCTCATGTCCACATGTGTTGCTGTGCCGAAGTGGTGAGGGCAGATGCGACGGAGGGATGGGTGAGGCGATGACCACCGAATCGGAGCCGGAGCACGACCGGTCCGATCCAAGCCTGAGCGTGATCATGAGCGAGCGGCGTCAGTTAATCAATCTCGCCTACCGGCTTCTCGGCTCGCTGGCCGATGCCGAGGACGCCGTCCAGGAGACCTACGCCCGGTGGTACGCGATGCCGCGCGAGGATCAGGACGCCATCGAATCCCCGGGCGCCTGGCTGACGACGGTGACCAGCCGTGTCTGCCTCAACCTGCTCGGCTCGGCCCGGGTTCGGCGCGAGACGTATGTGGGCGAATGGATCCCGGAGCCGCTTCCGGAACGCACGGAGTGGTCCACGGCGCGGTCGGGCGGCACGCACATGGACCCGGCCGACCGGGTCACCCTCGACGAGTCGGTCAGCATGGCGTTCCTCGTCGTGCTGGAGTCGATGACCCCGGCCGAGCGGGTGGCCTTCGTCCTGCACGACGTCTTCCGCTACTCCTTCGCCGAGGTGGCCGAGATCGTCGGCCGGACGCCGGCGGCCTGCCGCCAGTTGGCCTCCTCCGCCCGCCGCCGCGTCAGCTCCTCGCGGGCCTCCGCGACCTCGACGGTCCGGCAGGCCGACATCGTCAGGGGGTTCAAGCAGGTGTGGGAGGCCAAGGACATCGGCGGCCTCATCGGCCTGCTCGATCCCAACGCCACGGTGATCGCCGACGGCGGCGGCGTGGTCTCCGCCGTGTCCCGGCCGGTCGAGGGCGGCGAGCTGATCGCGCGCGCCTGCGTCGATCTCGCCGAGCGGGCACCTTTGACGATCCTGGAGCGTACGGTCAACGGTCAGCCCGGGCTGGTGAGCCTGCAGGACGGCCTCACGGTGGCGGTGCTGGCCTTCGATGTCGTCGACGACCGGATCAAGCACATCTGGGCGGTGCTCAACCCCGAGAAGCTGCGGCCCTGGACGACGGTCTGATCCGTATTACGGCACCTCGCCTGACATTCCGGCAGGTTCTCCTGTCGTACTCACGAGCGAACGACCCGCCACACACCACCAGCGAGGGGGCACCATGAATACCCCGGTTCCGGCAACGCCCACCTTCCCGGCCTTGGCCCCCAGCGCTATCGACTTCACGTCGGGGCCCGGACTCCACATCGCCTCGGCGGCAGCCCAGATCCCACCTGCTCTGCCCCTCGAACAAGCCGTTCGCGACGGGCTGATCTCGGAAGAAGACGCCAAGATCACCGGATACAGCGCCGTCACCGTCGCGAAGGAATCGGACACCCTCCTCGACCTCGCGTACGCCGCCGCCCTGGCGGCCACCACGCGCGCGGACATGTCCGGCACGGACATCGGCGCCGTGTTCTTCGTGAGCGTATTTCCCTTCACCCGCCCGCCGCTGTACAGCGTGGCCACGGCAATCGCCGAGGCCGTCCGCTCTCCGTGTGCCTTCGCCGCCGAGATGTCGGGCGGGTGCGCGGCCGGGCTCAACTCCCTCACCCTCGCCGCGCATCGCCTGCTCGCCTCCCAGGACCGCGCCGCCCTCGTCGTCGCCGGTGATGTGTGGCGCCAGCCCCACATCGATCGCTTCAACTGCGAACCGGGCTACATATTCGCCGACGGCGCCGCCGCCGTCGTACTCAGTCGCGAGGCCGGGTACGCCCGTCTCCTCTCCGCCGCGACCCTCACCGATCCCACCCTGAGCGGCCTGCACGCTCCCGTTCCCTCGACCCGGACACCGGTCGACATCACCGCGCGCGCTCACGCGTTCCTCAAGAACCGGATGGGCACGGACGCGGTTCTCGGCCGCCTCCGGTCCGGTCTGACGTCCACGATCGACGCCGCCCTTTCCCAGGCCCGTGTCAGCCTGGCCGACGTGGCCCACGTCATCGTCCCGGCCATCGGGGAGCCGTTCCTGTACCGGAATTACCTCGACCCACTGGGCATACCCGTTTCTCGCTCCACGTGGGACTACTCCGAGGTGACCGGACACACAGGCGCTGCCGACCAGTTCGGTGCCCTCGCACATCTCGTGGACACCGACCGGTGCAGCAGCGGTGATGTCATTCTCATGATTGCCGAGGGCCTCGGATTCCAATGGAGCGTCGTGGTTCTCGAAGTCCAGTAGACATACGGGACCGCCAGAAGCCCAAGTGCTGACCTGTCCCACTGTTAGCATTTCTGCTTATGGAGCTCAGGCAGCTGAAGTATCTCGTCACGGTGGTCGAGGAAGCCAGCTTCACGCACGCGGCGACCAAACTGCATGTGGCCCAGCCTGGTGTGAGCGCCCAAGTACGCCAGCTGGAGCGGGAGTTGGGCGAAACCTTGCTGGACCGCTCCGGCCGCGGCGTCCGCCCGACCGCGGCCGGGGAGGCGATCCTCCCCTACGCCCGGGCCGCGCTGGCGGCGGTGGAGGGTGCACGCGCCTCCATCGACGAGCTCACCGGACTGGTCCGCGGTCAGGTGCGGATCGGGGCGCTGCCCTCCATGGCGTCCATCGATCTGCCCGAGGTGCTGGCGGGTTTCCATCGCCGGCACCCGGACGTCGACATCTCGCTCGCCGAGGGCACCGCCGAGCATCTGGCCCTGGAACTGCACGCCGGCCGCCTGGACCTGGCCCTGCTCGGAGCGGGGGTGCTGCCGCCGGGCGTGGCGACTCAGGTCGTCGCGGACGAAGCACTCGTCGCCGCGGTGCATCCGTCGGATCCCCTGGCACGGCGGGAGCGCATCACCGCCGGCGCGCTGCGCGACCGCCCGCTGATCAGCCTGCCGACCGGCACCGGACTGCGGGCCTGCGCCGACGAGGCGTGTGCGGCGGCCGGTTTCCAGCCGCACATCGCCTTGGAGGCGGGCGATCCGCACATGGTGACACGGTTCGCGGCGCGCGGGTTGGGCGTCGCCCTGGTCTCGGAGTCGTTGGCCCGGGCGCACGCACCGGAGGTCAGCACCGTCACCATCGTCCGCGCACCACGGGCGCGCATCCTGCTCGCCTGGCGGGCGGACGGGCCGGCCGGCCCGGCGGCCCGGGCGCTCATCCGCCACGCCCGCGCCGCTCTACCGGACCTCCCCCGGTCCCGCCCGAACTCCTCGCACCCCGGCCAGGAAAGCTGAGGCAGCGTCAGGCTGGAGCCGGCGAACCGTCCCGCCCCGGCCTTCCCGGTCGTGGCCGGGCCGGGCGGGGGCGGGCAGCGGCGCCGACCGCAGGCCCAGCCGGTCGCGGCCGGTCCCCGGGTCCTGTCGTCACACTCCCGTCGTCCGCCGAAGGGCGGGCCTCGCGGCGTCAGGCGCGTGTTCCGGTGCGGCGAGCGCTGGTCTGCGACCGCGGCAGCGCGGCCGCGGCCGGTCGTCGTCAGGGGCGGCTGTCGGCGGCCAGGGCAGGTCCCAGTCCGCCCAGGGTGATCATCGAGTGGACCCCCTCGACGGTGGCCTCGACCTCGAACCGCGAACGGTGGGTGGGCGGGCAGCCGATCAGATCAGCCGCCAGGTTGGGCGGCAGCGACCCCGCGGGCGGCCGATCGCCTTCCCACACCATCACCGCGCCCCATCGGTTGTGCTCCTGGTCGGCGATCCAGAACTTCACACGCAGCCCGGGGACCGAGGCCCAGGGCCGGACCGCGCCCTTCCGCAGATGCTCGCGCAGGCTCTCGATGGTCTGGGACGAGCCGTCCAGCTCCCACCAGGCGATGTCCACTCTCACCGGCCGAGCACCCCCTGCCCGCGGCTCGCCTCGGCCGGCCCGGTGCCCAGGCCCGGCCGCGGGCCGAGCACACGGGGGCAGCCGGTCCGCGGGCGCTCCGCCTCGCGGCCGTATCCCCGGCGGGCGGGGAGTCCGGGCCCGTTGGCCTGCTCGGTGGGCTCGGCCGACGTGCGCCGACCGGCCGCGGCTTCCTGACTCGGCGTAACGACGTTTCCCATCGGCTCTCTCCTGTGCGGATGGACGGGACCGCTGCGTGGCAGGGATGCATGAACTCGCCGCTCGATAGTTGCTCATCGTGCGTAATCGGTTGACAGCGCAGCGTGTGAGCCGCACCACACGTCGCCGCATAACGGACAGTTCTGACAGTCAGAAGATGTGGCTCTCCGTCGTCGATTGACTCGCGTTCGATCGCCGTGTGACGCTCTCCCGGTCCGGGCCAGTCGACACCGCACCACGTCCGGGAGCGGCCCCCCGGCCCTCCCGCAAAGTGTCGGAAGAACAAGCGGGAGAACGGACAGCATGGAACGGAAAACTGCCTGCGGCGTCCTGGAACACCCCACAGAACACCCCACGGATCGCGGTTCAGCCCCGGAATCCCCGACCGTCGCCTCGCTCTTCTCCAGCCATTACGCCCACCTCTTGAGGCTCGCCCGATTACTGGGAGCCGAGGAGGAGTCCGAGGACCTGGTGGCTGAGGCATTCTGCGAACTGCACCGCCGCTGGACCGCGCTGCGCACCGACGGGGCCGCCGTCGGGTACCTGCGGTCCACCGTGAGCAATCTGGCGCGCATGCACATCCGCCGCAAGCAGGTGGTCCGGCGGCGCTTCCCCGCCCTGACCGACGTCCCCGAGTTCTGCCGCTCCGCGGAGCAGTCGGTGCTCGCCCGGCACGGCCACCAGGCCGTGGTGCACGCCCTCGGCGAGCTGCCCCGCCGGCAGCGCGAGGCCATCGTGCTGCGCTACTGGATGGGCTTCCAGGACACGGAGATAGCGGAAGCCATGGACATCTCCCACGGGACGGTCAAGGCACACATCTTCCGGGGAATGGCCGGGCTGAAGCGCTCCCTGGCCGACGGAGAGTGGTGAGCGGCCGCACCGCCTGACGCAGAAGCAGATCTTCTGGCAGACAGAAAAACAAGCTCTTGGACTTCTGAAGATCCCGCGGGCACGGTGGAAGAGCCCACACACCTCGTCTCGGCTACGGACGGACAGGGATCTACATGGACACAAAGAACACCGAGCCCACCTCACGCGGAGCCTGGCTCGCCGTGGCGGTGCTCGCCGGGGGTCTGTTCGCGGCGGTGGTGTCGACCACCGTCGTCAGCGTGGCCCTGCCCACCATCGGCCGCGAACTGCACGCCGGTGCAACGCAGTCGGCGTGGATCGTGGACGCCTACGTCCTCGTCTACGCGAGCCTGCTGGTGGCCGGCGGTGTCATCGGCGACCGGCGCGGCCGCAAGGGCCTGTTCCTGATCGGCGTGGCGACCTTCGGCCTGGGCGCTCTGGTGACCGGCGTGGCGCCGAACACCGGAGTCCTCCTGATAGGCCGGGTCGTCCAGGGACTGGGGCCGGCCCTGCTGGTGCCGGGCAGCCTCACCATCATCCGCGCCATCTTCGAGGAACCGGGCAAGCGCGCCACCGCCATCGGTCTGTGGTCGACCAGCTCCGGCCTCGCGCTGGCGGTCGGCCCGGCGCTCGGCGGGGTCATCGTCAACGGCCTGGGCTGGCGCTGGGTGTTCCTGGTCAACGTGCCCTTCAGCGCCCTGCTGGTGGTCCTGGGGGCCCGCCTCATCCCGCGGGTGGAGCGCAATCCGGCGACCAGCCGCTTCGACTGGGCCGGGGCGGTCCTCAGCACCCTGTCCATGGCGGCCGTCGCCTTCGGGATCATCGAGGGCCCCGAGTGGGGCTGGGCCTCCCCGCGTATCCTCGCCGCCTTCGCCGCAGGCCTCGTCGCCCTCGGCCTCTTCGTCGGCTGGGAACTGCGCAGGCCCGAACCGCTGGTCGACATCAAGCTCTTCCGGCACTCCGCGTTCACCGTGGCCAACGTCGCCGCCATGATCGTCTTCTTCGCCTTCGTCGGCGCGATCGTGTACTTCAGCGCCTACTTCCAGAACGTCCAGGGCCACTCGCCCATCGAGGCCGGACTCGACGTCTCGGCCATCGGTGTGGCTTTCGCCCTCGCCGCGCCGCTCTCCGGTCGCATGGTGGCCAGGATCGGCCCGTTCTGGCCGATGTTCGCCGGGCTGGCGGTCAGCGGGGTGGCCACCCTGGGACTGCTGCGCCTGGGTCCGAACACCGGGATCGGCGCCATCTGGTGGGACTTCGCCCTGGTCGGCGGCGGTGTCGGACTGAGCCTGACACCGATGACCACGACCGCGATCGCCTCCGTCGAGGCCTCCCGTGCCGGGATGGCCTCCGCCGTCCACAACGCACTGCGCCAGCTCGGCCAGGTGCTCGGCGTCGCCATCCTCGGCGTCCTCGTCTACGCGAAGCTTCCCCACAGCCACAAGGGCGGCGGCCGCCTCGCCCCGCACACCGGCGACCTCTTCGTCACAGGACTGCACCACGCCATCTGGGTCTGCGGCTGCGTCCTGCTGGCCGCCGCGGCCATGGTCGCCCTCCTCGCGGCGAGCAGCCGTAAGCCCATGGCCGGGGCCGCGCGGCCCTCCGGCGAAGCCACGCGCGCGGCGCCGGCCTCCCGCTGACGCTCCGGCGCATTCCCTTCGCACACAGGTGATTCCTGCAGCCACCCTCACCGGCGCACCGCGCCGCCAAGTCGGCACCAACTTGATCGACAGTCACGGACAAGCCGTGTGATCAATGCTGAGGCGCCAGAACCAGAAGCAGGGGGCGGGTCATACCGCAACAGATGCGAGTCGGTCGCGGTGCGTCCTGGCGTGAATACCAGTCACCTAGTCGTGGATTCACTCGAACCGGAGGGAATGAGGCCAAGATGTGGCGTCTCAAAACAAGCCGGACGCTGGCCGCCGGTGTGGCAGCGGCGGCAGCGCTCGTCAGTCTGGGAGCCGGACCATCGGGGGTGACGGCCCAGGCCGCCACCCAGTCCCACCGTCCGACCGGCCATCTCACCAGCGACGCGCCGGTCACCGTCGTGGCCGGCGGCCTGAACTCGCCCCGGAGCCTGGCGTGGGGACGCCACGGCCACCTCCTGGTCTCCGAGGCCGGGGCAACGCCCCCGGCGTGCCAGGGCACCGGCTTCGCCACCAAGTGCTACGGCCTCACCGGGTCGGTCGCGGACATCTCTTCCGGCAAGCCGGTGCGGATCGCCGAGGGACTGGCGACGAACTTCAACCAGGAAGAGACGATCGGCCCCAACGGCCTGACCGTCGGGCCCAACGGCCACGTCTACACCCTTTCGGCGGGCTCGCCCGAGCAGGTCCCGTCCGGTCTGCCGGCGGACCTGACCGCGGAGCTGGGCAAGCAGTACGGGTCGCTGATGGACGTCACCGGCGGGCGGCGCAAGGTCATCGCCAACCCCGGTTCGGCCAACTGGCAGTGGACGACGGACCACAAGTACCTCGTGCCCGAGGACTTCCCCGCCTCCAACCCCTACGCGCTGACCAACAAGCCGGGCGGCGGCTTCTACCTGGTGGACGCGGCGTCGAACACGCTGGACTCCGTCGACCGGCACGGAAACGTCCGCGTGCTCGCCTTCGTCCCCAACACCCCGGCCGGTACCGACGCCGTTCCCACCTGCCTCGCCGTGGGCCCGGACCACTCGGTGTACATCGGCCAGATCACGGGGCACGGCAACTCGGCCACCGCGGCCAACGTGTACCGGTACTCGCCGCGCACGGGCAGCCTGAAGGTCTGGCAGAGCGGCTTCAGCGCCATCAGCGGCTGCGGCTTCGGCGCCAACGGTGACTTCTACGTGACCCAGTTCGACACCACCGGCTTCCTGCCGACCGGTGACCCCGTCGGCAACGTCATCCAGATCGACCACCGCGACAACTCCCGCACCGTCCTCGCGGACGGAAAGCTGTTCGCGCCCACCGGCTTCCTGGCGGGCCCCGACGGCTCCGTCTACGTGGCCAACAAGACGATGATGTGGCCGGCCTGCACGGACGCGCCGGCCTGCACCTCCTCGTCCTCGATCCCGGCCACCGGCAGCGGCGAGATCGTCAAGATCGGCTGATCCCCTCCGGTCGCCCCGCCGCGGGCCACGGCCGGCGTACCCGGCCCGGCCCGCGGCGGCACCGGACATCCGCAGGACCCATCCCTGTGCTCGTGATCGGAGGACATTCGTGCGTGCTGGCATCTGGCTGATCGGCGCCCGAGGATCCGTCGCCACCACCAGCGTGGTCGGAGCGCTCGCGCTGCGCGCCGGGCTGGCCGACCCGGTGGGCTGCGTGACCGCCCATCCCGCGCTGGACGTGTCGGCCCTGCCCGGCTACGGCGACCTGGTCTTCGGCGGTCACGACGTGACCCAGGACCCGCTGACCAAGAAGGCCGAGCAGCTGGCCGCCGCCGGCATCGTGCCGGCCCGGCTGGTGCAGGCGCTGGAGCAGGACCTCGACGAGGTGGAGGCGAACCTGCGGCACGCCCCGGCCGGCGCCACGCAGGCCGAGGCCGCCGCGCTGATCTCGGCCGACATCAAGGCGTTCGCCGCGCGGCACCGCCTCGACCGGGTCGTGGTGGTCAACGTGTCCTCCACCGAACCCGCTCCCCCACGGCACCCCGCGCACGCCGACCTCGGCACGCTGGCCGCCGCGATGGCCGCGCCGGGCACGGTGCTGCCGCCCAGCTCGCTGTACGCCTACGCCGCGTTCGACGCGGGCTGCTCGTACGTGGACTTCACCCCCTCCACCGGGGCCCGGCTGCCGGCCCTGGCCGACCTCGCGGCCGAGCGTGGCCTGCCCTACGCCGGCCACGACGGCAAGACCGGCGAGACGCTGCTGAAGTCGGTGCTCGCGCCCATGTTCGCGATGCGCAACCTCGCGGTCCGCTCCTGGTCGGGCATCAACCTGCTCGGCGGCGGGGACGGCGCCAGCCTGACGGACCCGCGGGCCAACGCCGCGAAGACGGCCAGCAAGCAGCGGGTGCTGCACGAAACCCTCGGCTACGCGCCCGACGGCGACACCCGCATCGACTACGTGGCCGACATCGGCGACTTCAAGACGGCGTGGGACCTGATCACGTTCGACGGCTTCCTCGGCACGGGCATGTGCATGCAGTTCACCTGGCAGGGCTGCGACTCGGCCCTCGCGGCCCCGCTCGTTCTCGACCTGGCCCGGATCACCCTGGCCGCGCACGCGGCCGGGGACACCGGCCCGCTGGCGCCGCTCGCGTACTTCTTCAAGGACCCGCTGGGCGACGTCGACCACGCGCTGCACGCCCAGTGGGAGGCGCTGCGCACGTACCTGGCCGGGCTCGCGGCCGAGACCGGCGGCGGCCGATGACCACGCCACGGGACCTCATGGAGCTGGTCCGCGCGCCCGCCGCGCTGTCGGTACCCGGGGACGCCATGGCCGGCGCCGCCGCCGCGGGCGCCCTCGGGCCGCGTACGGCCGGACTGTCCGCGGCCGCGGTCTGCCTGTACTGGGCGGGGATGGCGGCCAACGACTGGGCGGACCGGGACCTGGACGCCGGGGAGCGTCCCGGCCGGCCGATCCCGTCCGGCCGGGTGGCGCCGCGCGCCGCCCTGGGCGTCGCGGCCGGGCTCAGCGCGGCCGGGCTCGCCCTGTCCGGCCTGGCCGGCGGCCGCCGGGCGCTCGCGGTGGCGGTGCCGCTGACCGGCGCGGTGTGGGCGTACGACCTGAAGCTGAAGGGCACCGCGGCCGGCCCCGCCGCCATGGCCGCCTGCCGCGGACTCGACGTGCTCCTCGGCGCCAGTGCGCGCCGGGGCGGCTGGCGGCGCGCGCTCGCGCCGGCCCTCACCGTCGCCGCGCACACGTACACGGTCACCGCCCTGTCGCGCCGGGAGGTGACCGGCGCCGGCCGGCTGCTGCCGGGCGCGACGCTGGTCGGGACGGCCGGGGTCGCCCTCGCGGCCTCGGGGCGGGCGCCGCGGCCCGGGCTGGTCCGGTCGCTGGCCGCCTGGTACGCGGCCGGGTACGGGGACGCCCAGGTCAAGGCGCTGGCCACGCCGGACGCCGGCAGCGTACGGGCGGCGGTCGCGGCCGGGATCACCGGCCTGCCCGCGCTGCAGGGCGCGCTCGTCGCGCGGTCGGCGCGTCCCGGCGCCGCCGCTGCGGTGGCCGCCTGCGCACCGCTCGGCCGGGCCCTGGCCGGCAGGGTGTCGCCGACATGAGCGCCGCCGGGACCACCGTGCGGTTCGGGTACGGCACCAACGGGTTCGCCAACCACCGGCTGGAGGATGCGCTCGCCGTCATCGCCGATCTCGGCTACGAAGGCGTCGCGCTCACCCTCGACCACCACCACCTCGACCCGTTCGCCGAGGACCTGCCCCGCCGCACCGAGGCCCTGGCGGCGCGGCTGGACCGGCTCGGGCTCGGCGTCGTCGTCGAAACCGGTGCCCGGTACCTGCTCGACCCGTGGCACAAGCACGCCCCGACCCTGCTCGACGACGAACCCGCGCTCCGGCTGGACTTCCTGCGGCGGGCCGTACGCATCGCAGCGGACCTGGGGGCGGAGGCCGTCTCGTTCTGGGCCGGTGTCCGGCCCGCCGCGGTGCCGCGGGAGCGGGCCTGGGACCGCCTGGTGCGGGGCTGCGCCGAGGTGGTGGCCGCGGCGGACGCGGCGGGTGTGCGGCTGGGTTTTGAACCGGAGCCCGGCATGCTGGTGGAGACGATCGACGACTGGTTCACGCTGCGCGGCAGGCTCGGCGCGCCGGGCTGCTTCGGCCTCACCCTCGACATCGGGCACCTGCGGTGCGTCGAGCCGCGGCCGGTGGCGGACTGCGTGGCCATGGCCGGTCCGCACATCGTCAACGTGCAGATCGACGACATGCGGCGGGGTGTGCACGAGCACCTGGAGTTCGGGACCGGCGAGATCGAGTTCCCGCCCGCGCTGCGCGCCCTCGCCGAAGCCGGGTACGGCGGGCTGACGGCCGTGGAGCTGCCCCGCCACTCCCATGCCGCGCCCACGGTCGCACGCGACTCGCTGGCGTTCCTCACCGCCGCCCGCGCCGCGGCCGAGGCTCTGGGCTCAACCCGTGAAGCGGAGGAGGTCCCGCAGTGACCGGCGGACATCGCACAGACGCACTGGTAGACATACTCGAAGACCTGAAGGACCGGGTCGCGGACCCGGCGTGGCTGGACGAGGCCGAGCGGCGGGTGACGCAGGACCCGGCCGCGATCGCCGCGCTGTTCCCCGCCGTGGGCAGGCGGTGCGGCCGGGGCCCGCTCCCCCGCACCGGCCCCGGACCGGCGGGCTGGACCGTCGACGACGCAGCCCGTGTCCTGCTGCTGACCGCGCTGCCGCTGGGCGGCGCGGCGCTGGCCGAGCAGGTCGGCACGCTGTACCGGTACGGCGGTGCGGCCGAGAAGCGCGCGGTGCTCCGCGCCCTGCCCGGCCTGGACATCGGGTCCGGCGCGGTGGACCTGCTGCACGACGCGATCCGCACCAACGACCCGCGGCTGGTCGCGGCCGCCGTAGGACCGTATGCCCGCCATCTCGACGACGGGATGTGGCGGCAGGCCGTACTCAAGTGCGTGTTCATGGAGATATCACTGACCGCGGTGGCCGATCTGGACCGGCGCGCCGACGGCGAACTGGCCCGGATGCTGGCCGACCTGGACGACGAACGGCGTGCCGCCGGACGGACCATGCCCGACGACGCGGTCGCCCTGCTGGCGCTGATCGGCGACCCGATGCCGGCCCGGTCCGGCGAGCGGGCACCGGCACGGCCCGGCGAGCGCGAGGAGGAGGCAGTCTGATGCGCATCTTCGACCCACACATCCACATGACCTCTCGGACCACCGACGACTACGAGCGCATGGCGGCGGCCGGGGTGCGCGCACTGGTCGAGCCGGCCTTCTGGCTCGGCCAGCCGCGCACCAACGCCGGGTCGTTCACCGACTACTTCGACGCGCTGACCGGCTGGGAGCCGTTCCGCGCGAGCCAGTTCGGCATCCGCCATCACTGTGCCATCGCGCTGAACCCCAAGGAGGCCAACGACCCGCGCTGCCGCGAGGTGCTCGGTGTGCTGCCGCGCTACCTGGCGATGGACGGGGTGGTGGCGGTGGGCGAGGTCGGCTACGACTCGATGACGCCGGAGGAGGACGAGGTGTTCGCGGCCCAGCTCCAACTGGCCGTCGAGCACGGTCTGCCGGTGCTGGTGCACACCCCGCACCGCGACAAGCAGCGCGGCACCCGGCGCACGCTGGACGTGCTGAGGGAGTCCGGCATCGAGCCCGGACGGGTCGTCGTCGACCATCTCAACGAGGTGACCGTGGGCCTGGTCGCCGACAGCGGCTGCTGGATGGGGTTCTCCATCTACCCGGACACCAAGATGTCGCCGGACCGCATGGCGGCGGTGCTGCGCGCGTACGGGCCGGACCGGATGCTGGTGAACTCCGCCGCAGACTGGGGCCGCAGCGACCCGCTGCTCACCCGGAGCACGGGGCAGGCCATGCTGGCCGCCGGCTTCACCGACGACGACGTGGACCGGGTGCTGTGGCGCAACCCTGTGGAGTTCTACGGCCAGTCCGGACGGCTGGAGATCGCCGGGACGGAGGCCGGGGCGGCGTCCGGGGCGAACGTGCCGGCCCCGGTGTTCGCCGGCAACTCCATCGCCCGCGGGGGCAGCTGATGCGGCTGCGGCATCGGGACGGGCAGACGATTCACCTCGGTTACTGCACCAACGTCCACGCCGGCGAGGACCTGCCCGAGATCGTCGGGCAGCTCGACACGTACGCGGTGAGTGCACGCCGGGTGCTGGGCGCCGACCGGCTCGGGGTCGGGCTGTGGCTGGCCGCGCCCGTCGCCGCGCAGCTCGCCGCCGACCCCGCCGCGCTGGCCGGGCTGCGCCGGGACCTCGACGCGCGCGGGCTGGAGGTCGTCACCCTCAACGGCTTCCCCTACGGCGCCTTCCACGCCCCGGTGGTCAAGCACGCCGTGTACCGGCCGGACTGGCTGACCGGCGAACGCATGGACT
Organism: Streptomyces camelliae; assembly: GCF_027625935.1. Lineage (NCBI taxonomy): Bacteria > Bacillati > Actinomycetota > Actinomycetes > Kitasatosporales > Streptomycetaceae > Streptomyces > Streptomyces camelliae. The sequence goes on along the minus strand of NZ_CP115301.1, from coordinate 198,149 downwards.
ACACGGTCGACCTGGCCCGGGTGCTGGCCGGGCTGCTTCCCGACGACGCCGCCCGCGGCTCGGTGTCCACGCTGCCGCTGGCCTGGCGCACGCCCTGGACGGCGCGGCACCGGGCGGCGGCCGGGCGGCGACTCGCCGAGCTGGCGGACCGGCTGGCGGCCGTGCACGCGCGCACCGGGCGGCTGATCCGCGTCGGGTTCGAGCCGGAACCCGGCTGCGTCATGGAGACCACCGAGCAGGTGGTTGCCGGGCTGTCCGGCATCGACACCCGTTACCTCGGCGTGTGCCTGGACCTGGCTCACCTGGCGTGCGGGTGGGAGGACCCGGGCGCCGCGCTGGCCCGGCTGGCCGGGGCGGGCCTGCCGGTGGTGAAGGTGCAGGTGTCCGCCGCCCTCGGCGCCGACCATCCGGAGCAGGCCGCGACGGGCGCCGCGCTGCGCGGGTACGCCGAACCCCGGTTCCTGCACCAGACCCGCTCCGCCGCCGGGCAGGCCGCCGACGACCTTCCCGAGGCGCTCGACGCCGGCTTTCCGGGGCCGTGGCGGGTGCACTACCACGTGCCGCTGCACGCCGCCCCGCAGCCGCCGCTGCACGCCACCCTCGACGTGCTGCGCGGTGCGCTGGCCGGGCTCGTCGGCGGCGACACGGCCGTATGCGACCACCTGGAGGTGGAGACGTACACCTGGAACGTGCTGCCGCCGGACCAACGTCCCACCGGCCCCGACCGGTTGGCCGAGGGCATCGCCGCCGAGGTGGCCTTCGCCCGGGACGAACTGCTCGCCCTGGGCCTGCGTGAACAACTCGTGAGGGAGATGATCCAGTGACCCCCCGGCCCACCCCTCTCGTCGTGCTCGACGTCGTCGGGCTCACTCCGCGTCTGCTCAGGCACATGCCGCGGCTGGCCGCGATCGCCCGCACGGGCTGGCAGGCCCAGCTCGCCCCGGTCCTGCCCGCGGTCACCTGCTCCGTGCAGGCCACGCTGCTCACCGGCGCACCGCCGAGCGAGCACGGCATCGTCGGCAACGGCTGGTACTTCCGCGACCTCGGCGAAGTCCTGCTGTGGCGCCAGCACAACGCGCTCGTGGGCGGGGACAAGCTGTGGGACGCGGCACGCCGCCGCCATCCCGGGTACACGGTCGCCAACATCTGCTGGTGGTACGCGATGGGGGCGGACACCGACTGGACGGTGACCCCGCGCCCGGTCTACCACGCCGACGGCCGCAAGGACCCCGACTGCTACACCGATCCCCCGGAACTGCACGACGAACTCACCGCCTCGCTGGGTACGTTCCCGCTGTTCAGCTACTGGGGTCCGGGCGCGGGCCTGGCCTCGTCCGAGTGGATCTGCCGCGCCGCGCAGCAGATCATGGCGCGTCACGATCCGGACCTGACGCTGGTGTACGTACCGCACCTCGACTACGACCTGCAGCGGTTCGGCCCGTACGGGCGCAAGGCCGCGTCCGCCGCGGCGCGCCTGGACAAGGTGCTCGGGCCGCTGCTCGACGCGGCCCGCGAGCGCGGCGCGACCGTGGTGGCGCTGTCGGAGTACGGCATCACCCCGGCCAGTCGTCCCGTCGACGTCAACCGCGCGCTGCGCCGCGAGAACCTGCTGCGCGTGCACACCCAGGCCGGCATGGAGTACCTGGACCCGTGGACGTCGCGCGCGTTCGCCGTCGCCGACCACCAGATCGCGCACGTATACGTCGCCGATCCCGAGGACCTGCCCCTGGTGCGCAAGCTCTGCGCCGGCCTGCCCGGCGTCGCCGAGGTGCTCGGCCAGGAGGAGAAGGCGGCGCAGGGTCTGGACCATCCGCGGGCCGGGGACCTCGTTCTCGTCGCCGAGCCGGACGCCTGGTTCACCTACTACTACTGGCTCGACGACGACCGCGCCCCGGACTTCGCCCGGCTGGTGGAGATCCACCGCAAGCCCGGCTACGACCCCGCCGAGCTGTTCTTCGACCCCGCGGCGCCCCTCGCCGCCAAGGCCCGGACCGCGATGGCGCTGGCACGCAAGAAGCTGGGCATGCGGTACCTGATGAACGCGATCGGCCTGGACGCGGGCGCCGCCGCCGTACGCGGCACCCACGGCCGACTGCCCGCCGACCCGCAGGACGGCCCGGTACTGCTGTGCTCCGACCCCCGCGGCGCCCGCGAACGCTATGCGGCGACCGAGGTCAAAGAGCTGCTGCTGGCCCTGGCGTCGCCGGGCGGCGGCGGGCGGCTCTGATGGGTGAACCGGGTCGTCGGTGGGGACGACCGCGTCGGCGACCTCGGTGGGCGAACGGCCCTCGGTCCGCCTCAGCTCGCGGCGCGGACCCGGTCGTGCGCTTCGGCGGCCATCTGGTAGTAGGCGGCGAGCTTGTAGTACTCCTCGCCGGGCGACAGGGCGCCGGCGTAGACGAGGACACGGTCACCCTCGTACGTGTACGGCGCGCTCCTGGCGAACTTCTCCAGTTGCGGCTCGACGCGGGCGGGAAGTGCCGCCGGGTCCGTGGTCCGCGTGGAGAAGCTGATCCGCTCGGTCTTCGTGCCGTCCCAGCGGAAGGTGGGGTACAGCGCCGACGAGGTCTCGATGAAGTCCAGCATCCGCTCGCTCGGCTCCGGCAGACCGAATTCGCGGAGCATCGGCAGGACGGTCGTGCGCCCGACGTGTTCGGCGGAGAGGCCGTTGAAGTACACGTTCCACGTCCTGCGCCGGTAGTCGATCGCGATGGCCGACACCTTGTCGTCCAGGCCGTACGCGGCGAACGTGCCCGCGTTGTCGGACAGGGCGCGGGGCATGGACGGGATTTCGGCGAGCCGGGCCAGTCCCTGCAGATCGCTCAGCGGGAAGAAGGCGTAGGCCTTGTTGAAGCCGCGGGTGATTCCGTAGTCGACGCCGAAGCTCTGCACGGGCAAGCGCGCCTGGATGTCCGGGAAGAGGCCGCGGACGGGATGGTCCGTCTCCTCGACCAGGCCGTGCGCCAGGGCGTGCGCGTAGGGGTCCCCGGCGCTCGGAGACATCATGAAGTCGAAGGACATCTCGCCGATGTGGCCCCCACTGGTCACCATGTTGAAGACGAGGGGGGAGGCGATGACGTCCTGGAACGCGGTCAGGGCGGGCCACATCCTGTCGTGCGAGCAGGGTATGTCCAGCAGCCCAGCCGCTTCCGACACCGCCGAATACACGCGTCCTATGTCGGCTTTTGCGGACATCAAACCCCCAGGTGTCGGTAGGAAACGTCGCCGAGCGGCACGTTCGGGCCGTACGGGTTCCATCATCGTCCGCGCGGCTCGCAGGCCCGTCGAGAAGTGCTTGCCGGGGGGCCGTACTCCGGTCTTCCTCAAGCGGAGTGCGACCGGCCGGACAGAGGCCGGGACGCACACACCAGGTCGATGACATCGGATGAGAGAGAGGCATTGTCGATGGCAGGCGCTCACCCCGAAACCGCGGACGTCCGGGCGTCGTCCGGCGCCACAGAGGCGGGTGAACTGGTCGAACTCGCCCTGGGATACGTGTACTCGGCGGCGCTGCACAGTGCCGCGCGGTTCGGCGTCGCCGACCATCTGGTGGACGGGCCACGCACGGCCGAGGAACTCGCCCCGGCCGTGGGCGCCCACGCGCCGCACCTGTACCGGCTGCTGCGGTTCCTCGCCACCAAGGGGGTCTTCCGCGAGGACGAGGCGGGCCGTTTCCACCTCACTCCGCTCGCCGAGCCGCTGCGCACGGACGCGGAGCGATCGCTGCGCGACTACCTCCTGGTGCGCGGTGAGGCGCCCTTCTGGGAGTCGGCGGGCCGGCTGCACGACGCGGTGCGCACCGGCACCACCGCCTTCGAGACGCTGTACGGCGTTTCGTTCTACGACCACGTAGCCGCCGACCGGGACTTCGGCAGGGCCTTCAACTCCAGCATGGCGGCGTTCTCCGACGCGCTGAGCGACGACGTGGCCGAGGCCTGCGACTTCTCGCGGGACAGGAGCGTCGTCGACGTGGGCGGCGGGCGCGGCGGCCTGCTGCGCTCGGTGCTGCGGCGCAACCCGCATCTGACGGGGGTCCTGTTCGACCGGGAGAACGTGGTGGCCGGGCATGTCCTCGACGCCCCGGAGCTGGCCGGCCGCTGGCGGGCCGAGTCCGGGGACTTCTTCGTCTCCGTGCCGTCCGGCGCCGACGTGTACCTCCTCAAGCAGGTGCTGGCCAGCTGGCCGGACGAGGAATGCCTGCGCATCCTGCGCTCGTGCGCCAGGGCCATGCCCGCGCACGGGCGGCTCCTCGTCGTCAACGCGATGATCCCGGCGGGCAACGAGCCCCACCCCGGCAAGACGGTCGACATGCTGATGATGACGGTCCTGAACGGCAGGGGCCGCACGCGCGCGGAGTACGAGGCGCTGCTCACGGCGGCGGGTTTCGAGGTCGTGGGCTTCCATGAGCCCTCGCCGCACGCGTCCGTGGTCGAGGCGGTCGTGGCCCTCGCGGCCGCGTGACACCTCGGCCGCACGGCTGCCGCCGCACCCGCCTCATCCAGCGGCACTCCAGAGTTCCCTGAGCGCAGTAGTGCAATGCTCTGCCACGTCTTTGAACTTCCATCACACGCGACACCCCACGGGGAGGGGACATGATCCAGCGCAGAACCGTCCTGAAGGCGGGGGCGGCGCTGACCGGCGCCCTCGGTGGTGCGGGTCTGCTGGTGCCCGCCGTGGCCGGGTCCGCACATGCCACCGATCTGGACCCGACCACCATCCCGCAGTTCGCGCAGGCGATGCCGGTGCCCGAGGTGCTGCAGCCGGTGTGCGACCTGGGCACGACCAGCTACTACGACATCAGCGTCGAGGAAGCGGACGCGGAGATCCTGCCCGGGCGGACCACCCGGGTCTACACGTTCAACGGGAGCTTCCCGGGGCCCGTCATCAAGGCGGTCTCCGGCCGGCGCGTCGTGGTCCGGCAGACCAACCAGCTGAGCGTGCCCACCTCGATCCACCTGCACGGTGCCCACGTGCCGCAGAGCAGCGACGGCTCCCCGGGAGACCTCATCGCGCCGCAGGGCGGCTCGAAGATCTACACGTACCCCAACGAGCAGCCGCACGCGAACCTGTGGTTCCACGACCACGCCCACCACCAGGAGTCGGAGACCGTCTACCGCGGGCTGACCGCCACGTACCTGCTCACCGATGACGTGGAGCAGCGCCTGAATCTGCCCTCGGGCCGCTACGACGTGCCGATCTCGCTGCGGGACGCGCGCTTCGACGACAGCGGCCAACTCGTGTACGAGATGGTCGACTTCAAGAGCCGCAACGTACAGCTGGCCAACGGCAAGGCATGGCCGTACTTCGAGGTCGAGGCGCGCAAGTACCGTTTCCGGCTGTTCAACACGTCCAATATGCGGTTCTACACGCTGCAGTTGTCCGACGGTTCGTCCTTCCAGCAGATCGGGACCGACGGCGGGCTGCTGGAGAAGCCGCTCGACGTGACGTCGGTGTCCCTGTCGCCCGGTGAGCGCGCCGACATCGTCATCGACTTCTCCCGCTACACCGCCGGCACCAAGCTGATCCTCACCAACACCGGACCGATATTTCCCGGCAACCCCGTCGACCAGGTCGGCAGGATCCTGCAGTTCCGGGTGACCGGTCCGGCCACTGACACCAGTGTGGTGCCCTCGGCCCTGCGCACGCTGCCCGCGCTGGGCAGCGCCACGGTCAACCGCAGCTTCGTCCTGAGCATCGACGAGACCGGTGCGACCGGGGACATGTACATCAACGGCAAGACGTACGACATGGACCGGATCGACACCGAGATCGAGTACGGTGCCACGGAGATCTGGACCGTGCACAACGGCGATGCCTACACCCCGCACAACTTCCACATCCATCTGGTGCAGTTCCGCGTGCTGGAGCGCAACGGCCAGCCGGTGACGTCCGGGCCGGAGTACGGGCTCAAGGACACCGTTGCCCTGATGCCCGGGGACACGGTGAAACTGCAGGCGACGTTCACGGGCTACGAGGGCACGTATGTGTACCACTGCCACGTGTTCGACCATGCGGCGATGGGCATGATGGGCAACTTCCGTGTCTCCAGATCCACCACGAGCAGCAGCACCCTCCGGCGTCAGGGCCACCGCCGTCGGTGAGCCGTCGGGCCGCCGTACGCGTCAGTTCTGACGTTCGGGGATGTGGACGATCAGTCCGTCCACCGCGTCGGTCACCTTCAGCTGGCAGCTGAGCCGGCTGTTGGGCCGGCGCGGGCTGGCGGTGAAGTCGAGCATGCCGTCCTCGCCCGGCTCGCGGGGTTCCAGCTTGTCGAGGGCGGCCCCGTCGACGTAGACGTGGCAGGTCGCGCACTGCATGTTGCCGCCGCACTGGGCGACGATGCCGTCGACGTAGTTGAAGACGGCGCCGCGCATGACGCTGGTGCCGACCGGGACGTCGACGGTCCGTTCGTCACCGTCGCAGGAGACATACGTGATCTTGGGCATGGCTGGACTCCCAGCGCTCGGCCGGCACGCGGCACGCAGGGTGACGCGGACACCGGCCGGGCGGCCGTCGAAGAAGGGTGGAGTACTGCTCAAGAGTCGGTGGGGACGCGACACCTCGCCAACCGGTACGGACCGTACCAGAGGATTTTTTCAGCGGCCATGTGGAGCTCGGCTTGAGGACCGCTCGGGCGTGTGGCGGCGCGGGTCGGGCAGACGGTGGGTCATGAACGGCCGGGAAGTGAGGAACTCCCGGAATCTCAGGGCGGCTTCGGACAGGTAGGCGTCGCGCCGCCAGACCAGGGTGAGCACCCGGTGGCAGGCGGGGGCGGCCACGTGCACCCAGGCCACCGGCACCCGGGTGTCGGTGCCGGCCTGCCGGGACATCGCCGGGATCAGGCCGATGCCGAGTCCGGCGCTGATCAGCACCTGGCTCGCGCCCGCCTCGTCGCCCTCGCAGGACACCACCGGGGTGAGCCCCTCGGAGGCGAACAGCCGGTCCAGCAGGGCGCGTTGCCAGTGGGTCTTGCGGGTGGTGACGAAGGGCTCGTCGGCGATCTCGCGGATCGTCACGCTCTCCCGGCCGTCCAGCCAGTGGCCGCGCGGCACGGCGAGCAGCACCTCCTCCCGGATCAGCTCGATCGACTCCAGGTTCGGGCCGGTCAGCGGCTGGGAGGCGACGCAGAAGTCGACCTCGCCGACGCGCAGCCGGCGTTCCATCTCCGCCGCGTCGGACTGGAAGAGCCGCACGTCGGCGCGGGGCTGGGCGGCGCGGAAGCTGCCGAGGACCGTGGTGATGGTCAGCAGGGTCTCGCAGGCGATGCTGACCCGGCCGAGCCCCAGGTCACCGGCCTCGCGGACGGCCCTGATGCCGTCGTCGAGCTCGCTGAGGGCGCTGTCGACATGGCGCAGGAACATCGTCCCGTACTCGTTGAGCCTGATCCCGCGGCCGTGCCGCTCGAACAGCGGGGAGCCGATCTCGCGCTCCAGGCGTGCGATGGTGCGGCTGAGCGAGGGCTGCGCGATGCCCAGTTCCTCCGCGGCGCGGCTGATGTGCTCAAGACGTGCTACAGCCTGGAAATAGCGCAATTGCAGCAGATCCACGGTCCACCTTCACTTATGCCTGTCGAGGCATCGTCCCATGGCTGAACCGGTCTTGGAAATGCATAAGCATTGTTCCTACGGTCTCAACCGAGGTCACCGCGCAGGTGACGGGCGACGGTGCCCGGTGCCTGTACACGCGACGCGAGGGCCCCGCGCACACATCCGTCCTCTTCCCGTCACCCCCCGGCAAGGAAGGTCCCGCCATGAGCGCTGCGGATCTGGCCCGGCTCCAGTTCGCGGCCACCACCGGAATCCACTGGCTGTTCGTGATCCTCACCATGGGTCTCGTCCCGCTCGTGGCCTTCATGCACACCCGGGCCGCCTATACCAAGGACCCCGCCAAGCGGGCCGTGCGCGAGCGCATGACCCGCTTCTGGGGCCAGCTGTACGTCATCAACTACGCGGTCGGCATCGTCACCGGCCTCGTCATGGAGTTCCAGTTCGGGCTCAGCTGGAGCGGCCTGAGCAAGTTCGCGGGCAACGTCTTCGGCGCCCCGCTCGCCCTGGAGACCCTCATCGCCTTCTTCGCCGAGTCCACGTTCCTCGGCATGTGGATATTCGGGTGGGGCCAGCTGCGCCGGGGCGTGCACGTCACGCTCATCTGGCTGGTCGCCCTGACCGCGTACGCCTCCGGGTACTTCATCCTCGTCGCCAACGGCTTCCTGCAGCACCCCGTCGGTTACGAGGTCCGCGGCAACGCCGCCTACCTGACCGACTTCGGGGCGCTGCTCACCAACGCCAACGCCCTGGTCGCCCTCGAACACATCGTGCTCGCCGCGCTCACCACCGGCGGTGTGTTCATGCTCGGCGTCAGCGCCTGGCACTTCGCCCGCGGCACCGAGGAGACCGAGCTGTTCCGCAGCTCGCTGCGGCTGGGCACCTGGGTGGCCATGCTCGCCTCCTTCTTCGTGGTCGTCGTCGGCCAGCTGCAGCTGCCGGTGATCAAGCGGACGCAGCCCATGAAGTACGCCGTCCTGAAGGACTCCGGCGTCGCCGAGGCGCAGCGCCGGCTCGTCGAGCAGCACGGGCCGGGCAACTATGTGCCGCACGAGAGCTGGGTGCACATCGGCATGGACTCGATGCAGATCATCGGCAACACCATCTCGACCATCACGTTCATCGCCGTGTTCCTGCTGCTGAAGGACCGGCTGGTGCGCTGGCTGGGGCGCAGGCGCTGGCTCGCCTGGACGATGGTCGCGATGATCCCGTTGACCTTCATCGCCTCGGTCGGCGGCTGGGTCGTGCGCGAGGTCGGACGTCAGCCCTGGCTGGTCTACGGCCAGTTGAAGGTCGAGGACGCCGTCTCCCACGTCAGCAGGACCTCCCTGATCGCCTCCTGCACCGTCTTCGTCGCGATCTTCGTCGCGCTGGCGGTCACCAACTGGACCCTGATCACCCGCTTCGCCGTACGCGGCCCCGACTCGGCCCAGATAGGCGCCACCGAACCGCTGCCCGAGGAGCTGCCCGAGGGCCCCGTGGGCGGCATCGACGACAAGCAGCCCGCCCCGGCGTTCTGAACCGGCCCTCGAACCGAAAGAGTTGAGCGACATGAGTCTGGAGACCGCCTGGCTGGGCGTGCTCGGCCTGATGCTCGCCGGGTACTTCGTGCTCGGCGGATACGACTACGGCGTACAGATGCTCCATCCCTTCCTCGGCGGCACCCGGGAGGATCAGCAGGCCGAGCGGAGCGGCCAGAACCCCGCGCTGGACGCCATCGCCCCGTTCTTCCTCGGCAACGAGGTGTGGCTGGTCGCCTTCGCGGGCGTGATGTTCGGCGCCTTCCCGCACCTGGAGGGCAACCTGCTGTCCGGCCTGTACCCGCTGCTCGTGGCCATCCTCGCCGGGCTGGTCCTCGGCAACGCGGCCGTCCAGCTGCGCCGCCGCTCCCGCGGTGCGGGCGCCCGGCGCGTCTGGGACGCGCTGGTCGTCGTCGGCGGCGCGGTGCCCGCCGTGTGCTGGGGACTGGTGGTGGGCCTGCTCCTGCACGGTGTGCCCCGGCGCGCCGACGGCACCTTCCACGTCGGGTACGGCGAGGTGTTCCACCCGTTCGTGCCGGCCTGCGGCGCGACCGTCCTGCTGCTGTTCGCCGCGCACGGCGCCGCCTTCGTCGCCGTACGCGCCACGGAGCCCGAACTGGTCGCCAGGGCACGGCAGTTGGGCGGCAGGCTGATCGCCGTGAGCGCGGTGGCGGGGCTGATCGCCCTGCTGCTCACCCTCTTCGGCGAGGGCGCCCACATGACGAACAAGACCACCTCCGTGATCCTCGCCGCCGCCGTCTTCGCGGCGTACGGCGCCGCCTGGTGGTCCCTGTCCACCGGGAACCACGTCCGCGCGTTCGTGTCCACCTGTCTGGCCACCGCGCTGCCGGTGCTCCTGCTGGGGGCGGGGCAGTACCCGTACCTGCTGATCACCAAGGCGGGCCACGGCCTGCACATCGACGACGCCATCACCGACCACGAGACGCTGAAGATCCTCAGTGTCTTCGGTGTCTTCATCGTGCCCACGATCCTCGCCTACCAGGCGTGGAGCTGGTGGGCCTTCCGGGGACGCACGGGGCGCCGTCATCTCAGCTACTTCTGAGCAACCGTCGGTGAGCCGCGGCCGGACGGGGAGGGAGCGCGCATGAAACCGGTCGAACGCCGCCTGGTGCGGGAACTGCCCGTGCTGCGGCGCCACTTGGCGACCTCCACGGCCACGGCGTTCCTCGCCGCGGGGCTCGTCGTCGCGCAGGCGACCCTGCTCGCGACGGTCCTCGCGGACGGCTTCGCCGGGCACGAGGCCGGCTTCGGGCTGCCTGCCGCGCTCGGCGCCGTCGTGGCGGGGCGGGCCCTGCTCGCCTGGACGCGCGGTGTGCTCGCGCACCGCGCCGCCGCCGACGCCAAGCACACGCTGCGCGAGCGGCTCACGGACCGGCTCAGCCGCACCGCGCCGCTCCGGCTGGCGTCCCGCCGCCACGGTGAGACGGCCACCTTGCTGCTGCGCGGCCTCGACGCCCTGGACCCGTACGTCACCGGCTCGCTGCCCACGACCGCGGCGGCCGCCGTGGTACCCGTCACGGTCCTCGCCTGGCTGTTCGCGACCGACTGGTCCTCGGCGCTGATCATCGTCGTCACGCTGCCGCTGATCCCGGTCTTCGGCGCGCTCGTCGGCCTGCACACCTCCCGGCGCACCGCCCAGCAGTGGCGGCTGCTGGCCCGGCTCGGCGGTCACTTCCTGGACGTCGTGGCCGGGCTGCCGACGCTGCGCGCGTTCGGCCGTGAGCAGTACCAGGCCCGGCGTGTCGGCGAGATGGCCGACGCCCACCGCAGGGCCACGATGCGCACCCTGCGGGTGGCGTTCCTGTCGTCCTTCGTCCTGGAGACGGTCGCCACCCTGTCCGTGGCACTGGTCGCCGTGCCCGTCGGACTGCGGCTGCTGGACGGCACGATGAACCTGCGTACGGCCCTGATCGTGCTGTTCCTCGCCCCCGAGGCCTATGTGCCGCTGCGGGCGATGGGCGCCGCGTTCCACGAGAGCGCCGAGGGCATCACGGTGGCCGAGCAGGTCTTCGCGGTCCTGGACGAGGACGAGGCCGGCGCCGGGCACCCGGCCGACCGTTTTCCGACACCCGACGCCCGCACGGCCCCCCTGCACATCGAGGACGTCACCGTCCACTACCCGGGCCGCACCACCCCCGCCCTGGACCAGGTGTCCCTGCACGTCGGCCCCGGCGAGCACATCGCCCTGGTCGGCCCCAGCGGCGCGGGCAAGTCCACGCTCCTCGCCCTGCTCCTCGGCTTCGTGACACCCTCGGCGGGCCGGATCACCGTCGGCGGCACCGATCTGGCCTGCCTCGACCCCGACGACTGGCGTGCGGGGCTGGCGTGGGTGCCGCAGCGGCCGCACCTGTTCGCGGCGTCCGTCGCGGACAACATCCGGCTCGGGCGCCCCGACGCGAGCGACGCCGAGGTACGGCAGGCGGCCCGGGACGCGTACGCCGACCACTTCATCGAGGCGCTGCCGCAGGGCTACGACACCCCGCTCGGCGAGCACGGCGCGGGCCTGTCCGCCGGTCAGCGCCAGCGCATCGCGCTCGCCCGCGCCTTCCTCAAGAACGCTCCCGTGCTGCTGCTCGACGAGCCCACCGCACACCTCGACCCCGACAGCGAGGCCGCCGTCACCCGTGCCACGGTGCGCCTCATGCAGGGCCGCACCGCGATCGTGGTGGCCCACCGCACGAGCCTGCTGCCGTACGCCGACCGGATCGTCACGGTGCGGGCCGGCCACATCGAGACGCCCCAACTGGTGCCCGCGGAAGGGCCGGTGACCGCATGACCACGCCCCCGGCGGCGGCAAGCCGCACCGACTCCGGCCCGAACGCCGCGGTGCGGCTCGCCCATCCCGAGACGCCCCAACTGGTGCCCGCGGAAGGGCCGGTGACCGCATGACCACGCCCCCGGCGGCGGCGAGCCGCACCGACTCCGGCCCGAACGCCGCGGTGCGGCCCGCCCATCCCGAGACGCCCCAACTGGTGCCCGCGGAAGGGCCGGTGACCGCATGACCACCCTGCACACGGCGGCCGTGAGCCGCACAGACCCCCGCCCGACGGCTGTAACCCCCGTCCGGCCCTCGGGCGGGTCCCGCCCCACCCTGCGCCTCGCACGCCACCTCGTGCCGTACTGGCGCAGGCTGCTGCCGGCCGCGCTCGCCGCGGCCGGCAGCGAACTGGCCGCCGCCGCGCTCATGGCCACCGCGTCCTGGCTGATCACGCGGGCCGCACAGCAGCCGCTGATCGCCTCGGTGAGCCTCGCGATCGTCGCCGTACGCGCCCTCGCACTGGGCCGCGGAGCCCTGCGCTACGTCGACCGGCTGCTCGGCCACGACGGTGTCCTGCGGGCCGTCGCGGGCTTCCGCACCCGGGTGTACGAGGCGCTGGTGCCCCTCGCGCCCGCGGGCACGCCCGCCTTCCGCAGCGGCGACCTGCTGACCCGCCTCGTCGACGACGTCGATGCCGCCCAGGACCTGCTGCTGCGGGTCCTGCTGCCGGTCGTGGCCGCCTGCGCGGTGTGTGTCGCCGCCACCACGACGGCCGCGCTGCTGCTGCCCCAGGCGGGCCTGTTGCTCGGGCCGCTACTCGCCGTGGCCGCCCTGCTCGTCCCGGCGGCGGTGCTCGCCGTGGCCCACCGGGCGGGCCGGGAACAGGCGGCGGTACGGGCCGAACTCGCCGCGCACGTCGTGGACTTGACCCAGGGTGCGGCCGACCTCGCGGCGTACGGCGCCCGGGACCGGGCCGCCGAGCGCGCCCGCCGGGCCGCCGCCCGCATCGCCCGCCTGGAACGGCACCGCGCCCTGACCACCTCGCTGGCCTCCGCCGTGCTCCTGCTGCTCCAGGGCACGGCCCTGGTCGCCGTCACCTGGACCGCGCTGCACGCCCACGCCGACGGGAGGCTGCCCTCCGTCCACCTGACGGTGCTGGCAGTCCTCGCTCTGGTGTCCTTCGAGGCCCTGGAACCGCTCCCGGCGGCCGCGTTCCGCCTCGCCGACGTACGCGCCCGCGCAGCCCGGCTGGCCGACCTCTTCGACACCCCGCCCCCGGTCACCGAGCCGGCCGCGCCCGCCGCACTCACCGCGGACGGCCCGCTCGGCGTGCAGATCACGAACCTGACGGTACGTCACACTGCGGACGCTCCCCCGGCACTGGACGGCGTGAGCCTGCACCTGTCGGCCGGCCGGCGCACGGTGCTGCTCGGCGCCAGCGGCTCGGGGAAGTCGACGCTGATCGCGGCGCTCATGCGGTTCGTCGACTACGAGTCCGGAAGCATCCGCCTCGCCGGACACGAACTGCGCGACTGCGCCGGTTCCGACGTACGGCGCGTGATCACCGGCATGACGCAGGACGCCCACGTCTTCCACGCCACGATCCGCGCCAACCTCCTGCTGGCCCGGCCCGGCGCCACCGACGCCGAGCTGCGCGACGCGGCGCGCCGGGCGCGGATCCTGGACTGGATCGAGTCGCTGCCCAAGGGCTTCGACACGTTCATCGGCCAGGACGGCACCGAGGTCTCGGGCGGCCAGCGCAGCCGGCTCCTGCTGGCCCGCGCCCTGCTCGCCGACCCGCCCGTCCTGGTCCTGGACGAACCCACCGAGGGCCTCGACCCCGACACGGCGTCCGCTGTACTGGCGGACATCCTCGATGCCACGCGGGGCCGGACGACCCTTCTGGTGACCCATGAGCGGGAGGGGCTGACGGCGGCGGACCAGGTGGTGAGGCTGGATGGGGGGCGGATCCTGGCCCGGGGCGCTGCCTGAACTGCCCCAGGCGGTTTCCGATGCACGTGCCGGAACGGGCACGTACACGCAGCGACGGCAGATCCGGCACACGATGCACTCAGCCCATGCTTTTGGCGCCGTCCAAAGACTCGCGGATGATGTCGGCGTGGCCGGCGTGCTGTGCGGTCTCGGCGATGATGTGCATCAGCACCCGGCGGGCCGACCACTGCGCGCCGGGCTCGAACCACGGGGCTTTCGGCAGCGGCTGCGTGGCCTCCAGGTCGGGCAGAGTGGCGACCAGGTCGTCGGTCCGACGGGCCACCTCGGTGTAGTCGGCCAGTACACCGGTCAGCGTCTCGCCGGGCAACAGCCGGAACTGGTCGGCCCGCCGGGCCCAGTCGGCCTCGGTCATGGCCGTGAAGTCCCCCATCGCCGCTGGGCCGTTCAGGATGAAGTCCACCCAGTTCCGCTCGACCGCGGCGACGTGCTTGATCAGGCCGCCCAGGCAGAGCTCGCTGGCGGTGGTCCGCAGCCCGGCCTGCTCGTCGGTGAGGTCACGGGTGGTGAAGCGCAGGAAGTGCCGGTGCTTGGCCAGCATCTCCAGCAGGTCGGCACGCTCACCGGTGACGGCCGGGGCCCCGGCCAGGTCGCGGGTGGTCGTCTCGTTGAAGGTCATGGTCTCCGCCTTCCGGTGTTCCTGTTCCATCGGTCGAGGACCACGCTACGAGGCATTGAGGTCAGATTCTGTCCTAAGGCGTCGTTTCCTTTGGCGTGATCGCTCATTGAGCGGTACATGACCGGTCTGATTGAGCGGTTGGTGCCGATGAGTGTCGAAGCCGTGGCGGCGGGCGAAGCCGGGCCAACGCGGGTCGTCCCGCTTGCCCTCGGTGGCCGGCAGCCCGTAGTCGCGGACCTGCTCGTGACGTGGTGGCGGAGAAGCTGCGGGTGAACGCGTTGACGCACGTGAACCAGCTCAAGGTCGAGGGCCATGCGCGCAGCCACATCCTCGGGCAGCTCCGCCGTGGTGACCCAGCCCCCTCGCACAGCGGGAAGACGGCGACGAGTTCCACCTGCCCCAGGCACCGTGAGGCGCCAGCCTGCCGGTACGGCTGTGATGTCTGAGACGCGGGCACACAACCTGCGCTCATCTCGGCCGCTGTGCACTGCGGCACCGGAACCCCCTCTTCACCGTGCAACTCGACACTCCACAAGAGACGTTGTCGCACCTAGACTCAAAGTTGACCAACAGCGCCACCCAGGTGTGTGAACTCGTGTGGGAAACGAGACTCCACTCGGCCACCCAAAAGCAGCCTGGTCGGCGGCCGCTTCGCGCAGCCAGCCCAAGCGGCGACGCACGACGCGCCAGAGACAACATCTAACGGCGCCCCACCAGCGGCACCACTCACAGGGGGGAAGTCACCCATGCTCACATTCCGCACAAGCCGACGCGCCATCGCCACGGCCGCCGCGACCCTGGCCCTCACCGGCAGCGCCGCCATCGGCGTCGGCAGCACCGCGCGGGCCGCCACCGCGCAGGCCACCCCGGCCAGTTGCACCATCATCGACATCGGCAACCCCGGCAGCATCAACATCGACACCATGTACGGCGGCCAGGTGGAGCAGCAGTACGACAGCTGCGGCAATGTCCGAGCCCACTTCCAGTACTCCTACAACTTCTGGAGCATCCACAGGGGCTTCGGAAGCTACCAGGGAAACCGCTATTCGGCGCACCCGTGCGTGCAGACGCTGAACTACGTGCCGCAGGCGTGCGCCACCGGCGACACGGTCGACGGCCCGACGCAGGACGTGTACACCGCGTGGGTGCCCATCCACTCAGCGAACCCCGACACCTGGCAGGCGGTCGTCACCAGTCCCACCGGCTGCTCCGAGGCCGGCGGCTCCTGGCACGCCTACGCCAATGGCGCCACCTGGGGCGATTACTCCTCCTGTTCTTGAGGTATCAGTGGCTGGTGGGGGTCACTCCGAATGCGGCGGCACGGGCATCGCCTCGACCGATACGTCGTACAACGCCGCCGCGAGCGCGACACCCGGCGCGCCGGCCGGACGGGCAACCGGTTGATCGCCGACCGGCAGCTCACCAGTAGGCGCGGTCGTCCCAGGACCGGAAGTCCGCGAACTCGACGGGGTCGTCGTCCTCGTCCAGAGCGGCGAACCCAGGCGTGACCAGCGTGCCGCGCTGCCAGTCGAGGAGGGTGTCGATCAGGCCGCCCTCCAGCGGCGGGCCCTGGTCCGCGTGGCGGGGCCAGACGATCAGCGGCCAGGTGTCGGGATCCCCGCCCTCGGTGAGCCAGCCGAGGTAGTCGCCGTCGATGGAGTTGGCGAAGGGGAGGAAGCCGCCGGGCTCGGGCCAGATGGCCAGCGGGTACCACTGCTCGTGGCCGTCCTTGAGCTGCCGGTAGGCGTCCACGGTGTCCTCGACGTGCGTGAGGAAACGCCGCTCGCCGGTCCGGAGCGGGGTGTGGAAACGCAGCCACCCGCTCCAGATGCCGGCGCCGTACCCGTCCATCAGCCGCACGTACTCCCCGGGCAGCCGTGTGCCCAGCTCGGCGAACAGCCCCTCCCAGGAGCCGTCTCCGAGGTACGGCCGCGCGGGTGGCGGCGACAGCAGCCGCAGGGCGTCCAGCCCGGTGCCGGTCTCCAGCGCGAGCCGGCGCTCGGCCTCGGTGAGCCGAGGCGGGACCGGCGCGGGCGGGGTCCACGGCTCGGCGTCGGGGAGGAAGGCGGTCCGCGCGACGGTGCCCGGCAACGGGCCCAGCAGCGGGCCGGGAGGAGAAGGGAGCTCCCAGGTGTCGCGGACGGTGTGCCGCAGATAGCCGGTGAGCGTGAGGCCGTACCGGTGCCAGCGCAGCAGGCCACTGCCCGGCACCGCCCCCGAGTGCCGCACCACCACGGTCCACTCGTCGGGGTCGTCGGAGGCCGAGGTGTCCCAGAACAGTACGTCGCTGCCCCGCGTGCAGCCCCAGGCCAGCAGGCCGCCGGGATCGGGGTGGAGCACGGGCCGCTCGGCCTCGGGCAGCTCCCGCGCCGCGATCCGCGCCTCCCGGTGCGTCGCGCGCAGCCACTCGCCGTAGTCGAAGCGGTCCCACTGGACGCACGGCACGTGGATCCACACGTACTCACCGAAGTCCAGCGGCCCGTACCGGTCGGCGAGCCGCTTGTAGGGCCTGTGTGGTGTCGTGATCAATCTTGCCGATCCGGGTCCCTCAGGACGGGGGATCCGGTAGGAAGACCATCGTGACACGCAGGCAACTCACCGACGAACAGTGGAAGTTGATCGAGCCGTTCCTGCCGATAGGCGAGTACGGACCGTACCCCACACGACTGCGGGATCAGTTCGAGGGGGTGATCTGGCGGTTCCGCACCAGCAGCCAGTGGCGGGAGATGCCCGGCGAGTTCGGACCGTGGCCGACGGTCTACGGCCGCTTCCGGGTGTGGAGGGACGCCGGAGTCTTCACCGCACTGCTCGAAGGCTTGATCACTGAGGCCGCCCGCCAGGGACAGACGGACTTATCCCTGGTCAGCGTGGACTCCACCACGGCCCGCGCTCACCACGACGCGGCCGGGATGCGCATCGGCAAGGAGGTCCTGGACGCCCTTGAGGAAGCCGCCGTCGAACAGGAACGGGCCCGGCAAAAAGGGGCGGCCCGCCAGAACAGAGCGGACAGCACGGCAGTGACGACCCCGAGCGCGAAGAGCGGCGGCACATCAGGCGACGGCGCAAGCTCCGCTTGAGCCAGGCCCTGCTCGGCAGATCCCGCGGTGGACTGACGAGCAAGATTCACCTGGCCGCAGACCGCAAGTGTCGTCCGCTGTCCCTCGTCCTGACCGCAGGACAGGCCGCCGACAGCCCGCAATTCGTCCCCGTGCTGCAGAAGGTGCGCATCCGTCTTCCCGTCGGGCGGCCCCGGACCCGGCCCGACGCTGTCGCCGCGGACAAGGCCTACTCCTCCCGTGCCAACCGCTCCTACCTGCGGAGTCGCAACATCAAGGCAGTCATCCCGGAGAAGACGGACCAGGCCGCCAACCGGAAGAAGAAGGGCAGACGGGGCGGTCGCCCCACACGCCACGACGCCGAGCTCTACAAGGAGCGCAACACCGTCGAGCGCCTGATCAACAAGCTAAAGGCCTGGCGGGGCATCGCGACTCGACACGACAAAACACCCGAGAGCTACCTCGCCGGCCTCCACCTCCGTGCCTCGATGATCTGGATCAACGACCTCCTGAAGGCAACCGGTTGATCACAACATCACACAGGCCCTAGTCGGCCGGCAGCCGCAGTCCGAGCCAGTCCTCGACGGCCGCCCAGTCGATGGGGACGGGTGAGGGCGGGCGTTCCGCGGAGGGGGTGGTGAACGTGCTTATGTCCGATGTCAATTGACGTCCTTCGAGCGTGCGCCATGTGCTCGGCTGATTCTTCCGTCTCCGCGGGCCGGGCGGAAATCGGGCGGCGCCGGGTGTGCCGCGCGGGTCAGACTGGCGCGCATGGAGGACGAGATCATCCGCAGGGTGGCCGAACTGGACGCGGAGTCGACCGAGGTGGCCGAGGAAGCGCAGCACGCGCTGATCGCCCTGGGGCCGAGCGTGCTGGAGCCGCTGATCGCGGCGGCCCCCGCGCTGAACCCGTTCGGGCAGCTGTGCGCCATCGAGGTGTTCACCGCGCTGGCCGACCCGCGCCCCGCCGGCATCCTGATCGGCATGCTGGGCAGCGAGAGCGCCACCGTCCGGCAGTGGGCCGCCGAGGCCCTGGCCGAACTGGGCGTCCGGCGCGCCGTGCCATGCCTGCGGCAGGCGTACGACGCGTTCCTGCGGCGCGGGGAGGCACCCGACGACAGCGAGGGCGAGGGGCTGCGCCGGGCGCTCACCGAACTGGGTGCCCGCGAGACCGTCCTGCCGCCGCGGTCTGCCGCGCTGCGCGGCTCGGGCGGCGCACTGGACGGTCTCTGGCCGGTGGAACACCTGCCCGAGGTGATCCGGGACCTCGCCGACCACGGGCAGGCGGTGCTCTACTTCCAGATCTGGGAGCTCACGCCCGACGGCGGACGCCGCGGCGGCGGCGGGCCGGGCATCGACTGGGACGTCGACCTCGACCGCCCCTGGCCCGAGACCGTCGCCTCCTGCCGCGACTGGGCACTGCTGGCGGCGGAGGCGGTGGACGTGGCGCCGGACCGGGTGGTGACGATCTCCTGGATCGACGTGACGGATCTCCGCGTCGACGGTCCCCAGGAGGCCCGTGCGGTCGGGTAGCCGGAGATCAGCAATGCTCTCCGGCCACCCGGACTCGACCCCGACACGGCCTCCGCCGTACTCGCCGGCATCGATCCTCCCCGGGCCGTGACACCGTCCGTCAGGCGATCTTCGTCGCGGACAGAACGGCCTCCACGGTGAGGGCGTGCGGCGGCAGGTTGGCCGGGTCGTCGGTGATCGCCTTGGTCACCTGGAAGCCGGACTCCTCAAGCCAGCTCTGCCAGGTGGACAGCTTCTGTGGGCCGCCCTGTCCCATGGTGCAGCCGACGAAGAAGCTGGGGTAGAAGTCGACGGTGTAGTTCTCGGTGTCCTTCAGGTTCTCCGGGAACACCGGGACCAGCACGTGGACCTGCGCGCCGGCGTCCAGCGACTGGTGGACGCTCTTGAGGATCCGGAGCACGTCGCTCTTGTCGAACATGGGCAGGAAGTGCTTGATCAGAACGACGTCGAAACCTGTGGGGACTTTCTCGAAGACGTCACCGCCGATGAACGAGCACTGGTCCTCGACACCGTGGGCGCGGAAGTTCTCCAGGCTCTCCTTCTCCTTCTCCGGCAGGTCGAAGTTGGTCACCCGAAGGCCGGGCGAGCCCTTCAGCCGAAGCGTGTTGATGGCACCGAGGCCGGTGTTGCCGGCGAGGTCGAGCACGTTGGACCCGGCAGGGATGTCGACGTTCTCGAAGAACCAGGGGTCGACGTGGGCGGTGACGGTGTTCATCAACTTGGCCCAGGGCTCGCGCAGTTCGGGCAGCTCTCCCAGCGCGCCGTACAGGTCACCGTCGTACCCGTACAGCTCCTTGAGGCCGGCGACCGTGCCGGTGCGCACGCTCTCGGTGAGGTAGAACAGCTGGCGCAGCGTGACGGCCTTGATCATGTTCAGGTCGGCGAGGGCCTGTTCGAGCAGCTTGTCGGAGACGCCCGCGAGCCCGTCCAGGGTGTAGGCGCCGGAGGCCTCGTCGTGGGCGACGAAGCCCTCCTTGACCAGCAGCAGCAGAAGCTGTTCCACGGCGTCCGGCTTGGCGCCGGCCACCTCGCCCAGCTCGGCCGCCGTCAGACCGGGCCGGTCCCGCAGCGCGTCGATGATGCCCAGCTCGAAGCAGGAGAGCAGGGTCATGAACCGGGAGGGTCCGACCATGTAGTCGCGAAACCGCCGCAGTGTCGCTTCCGGTGTCATTGCAACTGACCTCTTTCGGTGTCGGTGGTGGTCCGGCTGGTCCGGAGCTGAGCGGTCCTGGCGAAGCCGGCTGCGGTTCGGCAGCGCCCCCAAGGGGCGCGGGGAACTGCGCGACCAGCCACGACGGGCCCGCAGACGATCGACGTCCCCTCGCGGCACTTCCCGCGGAGCGCTTGGTACTCCTGGGTGCCGACCGTCTCCAGCACGGTGGAACCTCGGGGTGGGACGATCCGGGCGGTGCCGTCAGCTCGTGCCGGCCGCCCGGCGCAGGGCCTCGGCGCGGTCGGTGCGCTCCCAGGTGAAGTCGGGCAGCTCGCGACCGAAGTGGCCGTAGGCCGCCGTCTGGGAGTAGATCGGGCGGAGCAGGTCGAGGTCGCGGATGATCGCGGCCGGGCGCAGGTCGAAGACCGTGGTGATGGCTTCCTCGATCTTCTCGACGGCGACCCTTTGGGTGCCGAAGGTCTCCACGAAGAGACCGACGGGCTCGGCCTTGCCGATCGCGTAGGCGACCTGGACCTCGCAGCGGGAGGCCAGGCCGGCCGCCACGACGTTCTTGGCGACCCAGCGCATCGCGTACGCGGCCGAACGGTCCACCTTGGACGGGTCCTTGCCCGAGAAGGCACCGCCGCCGTGGCGGGCCATGCCGCCGTAGGTGTCGATGATGATCTTGCGGCCGGTCAGGCCGGCGTCGCCCATCGGGCCGCCGATCTCGAAGCGGCCGGTCGGGTTGACCAGCAGGCGGTAGCCCTCGGTGTCCAGCTTGATGCCCTCGTCGGCGAGCTGTGCGAGGACGGGCTCGACCACGTGCCGGCGGATGTCGGGGGTGAGCAGCCCGTCGAGGTCGATGTCGCTCGCGTGCTGGGAGGAGACCACGACCGTGTCCAGACGGACCGGGGTGTTGCCCAGATACTCGACGGTGACCTGGGTCTTGCCGTCGGGGCGCAGGTAGGGGACGGTGCCGTCCTTGCGGACGTGGGTGAGCCGGCGCGAGAGGCGGTGGGCCAGCTCGATCGGCAGCGGCATCAGGGCGGGGGTCTCGTCGGTCGCGTACCCGAACATCAGGCCCTGGTCACCGGCGCCCTGCCGGTCCAGCTCGTCCGCGTCTCCACCGGCGGCACCCTGCACCCGGGACTCGTACGCCGTGTCGACGCCCTGCGCGATGTCCGGGGACTGCGCGCCGATGGACACCGAGACACCGCAGGAGGCGCCGTCGAAGCCCTTGGCCGAGGAGTCGTAGCCGATGTCGAGGATCTTCTCCCGGACCAGCGAGGCGATGTCGGCGTACGCGGAGGTGGTCACCTCGCCCGCGATGTGCACCTGGCCGGTGGTGATGAGGGTTTCGACCGCGACGCGCGAGGCCGGGTCCTGGCGCAGCAGCGCGTCGAGAACGGCGTCGCTGATCTGGTCGGCGATCTTGTCGGGATGTCCCTCGGTCACGGACTCCGAGGTGAACAGGCGGCGGGACATGACACTCCAGGACGTCAGGGGGTGGGCAGCGGTCGCTATCGGTCCAGCTGGGCCTTGAGCCGTTCGGCGAGTGCGAGGCGCTGGACCTTCAGGGTGGCGGTGCGCGGCAGTTCGGCCTCGGGGATCTGGATCGGGTCGGACAGTTGCGGGAAGGCGGAGACGGCCTCGCGCCAGCGGGCCGGGTCCAGGGGTTTGTCGTCGTGGGTGCAGATCACCGGGATCGCCTCGGAGTCGGGGCCCTGGACGACGACCAGCTCGCTCAGTTCGTGCAGCTTGCCGAGGACGACGTCCTCGATCTCCAGGGAGCTCTTCACCCCCGGGATCATGTCGACCTCGCGGTCGAGCATGTGCAGGCAGCCGAACCGGGTGAAGTAGCCGATGTCACCGGTCCCCCACCACTCGCCCTTGCGGTTGTCGTCGTAGCGTTCCTGCTCGCCGTAGTACGTCTTGGCGAGGCCGGGCCAGGCGACCTCGATGCGGCCGGGGTTCTGCTCGGTCGGGCGCTCGCCGTCGCGGCTGACGACGCGCACCTTCGCCGCGCCCAGGGGCATCTGCCAGCCCACGCACCGCCCGTTCGCCTTGTGGGCGGAGCGGCGGAAGTAGGCGCGGCCGACGGCGGGGCCGACCTCGCTCTGGCCGTAGATCTGGAAGAACAGGGCCCCGCGCCGGTCGGACGCCTTGAGCAGCTTGCTCATCGTGCCGGGGTGGATCGCGTCGAAGGTGCTGCTGAACACCTTCACCGACCCGAACGGCGCCCGCGGGTCCTCGGTCAGCCCCTCCCAGTCCATCAGCGAGTTGGGCAGCGCCTCGATGAGGGCCGGGCGGTGCGTGAGGAAGTGCTCGGCGACGACAGCGGGGTCCGTCTCCCGCATCAGCAGGACCGGGTACTCCTTCAGCAGCGCCAGCGACATCGCCGCGACCATCCGCGAGTGCACGAACGGCACGTGGATGGCGACGGTCTCCTTCTTGCGCAGCAGGGACAGCAGCCGCCACTGCGGTACGAGGCGGATGCCCTGGGTGCGGGGTGTGTGCACCACGAGTTTGGGGATTCCGGTGGTGCCGGAGGTGTGGGTGATGACGGCGGCCTCGTCGATCGGCCGGACCACCGGCTTGACCCGCGGGGCGCCCGCGAGGTCCGCGAGCGAGATCGTCCCGGGCCGGTCGAAGGCCGAGGTGATGACCCGCGTGGTGAGGTCGGTCAGCGGCAGGTCGGCGAGCAGATCGAACTTGGTGCCGTCGGTGAGCAGCGTCGGCCGGCCGACCCGCTCCAGCAGGACGGCGACGGTCGCGGGGTCCAGGGCCGGGGAGAGGTTGACGACGACGCCGCCGATGCGGGAGACCGCGGCGGCGAGCATCCAGTGGTCGGCCCCCGGCGTCTTGTAGATCGCGACGTGGTCGTCGGGGCGGACGCCGGCCGCCCACAGCCGGGCGGCGAGGTCGGCGACGTGCTCGGCGTACTGGGCGACCGTCAGACGCCGTCCGGCGTCGGGCAGGACGTCCAGATCGTGGTCGAGGACGATCGGTGTCGAGGGGTTCACGGCCGCGGCCATCTCCGGCAGGAGACCGATGTGCAGGCCGCGCTTCTGTATCGACGAGTAGGCGGTGGAGCCCTTCATCGGGCTGTCTCCTTTGTGATGAGCGATGGATGTTCGGGCTGATCGCCGGCTCGGTGCGGGATACCAGGACGGCGCGGCGTCGTAGGCCGTCGGGACCGTGGCCGTCAGGCCGCGCGGCCGGCCTTGAGCGCCGCCGCCGTCTCCGTGACCCGGCGGGCCTGGTGACGGGCCGCCTGCAGCACCTCCTCACCGGGGAGGCCGTTGCTGCCGCCGGCACCGGAGACGTACGAGGTGCCGTACGGATTGCCCGTCCGGAACTGGACCGGGTCGGTGTAGCCCGGCGGCACGATGATGCCGCCCCAGTGGTAGAAGGTGTTGCTGAGCGCCAGGATGGTGGACTCCTGGCCGCCGTGGGCGGTGCCGGTGGCGGTGAAGGCCGAGACGACCTTGTCGGCCAGCCGGCCCTGCTGCCACAGCGGGCCCGCGGTGTCGATGAACGCCTTCAGCTGGCTGGCGACGTTCCCGAAGCGGGTCGGGGTGCCGAACAGTACGGCGTCCGCCCAGCTCAGGTCGTCGAGGTCGGCCACCTCGACGTCGGCGGTGTCCTGGATGTGCCGGGCCCAGGCCGGGACGGAGTCGATGGCCTCCGGCGGGGCCAGTTCACGGACCTTGCGCAGGCGCACGGTCGCGCCGGCCTTCTCCGCGCCCTCGACCGCGGCCCGCGCCAGGGCG
Organism: Streptomyces camelliae; assembly: GCF_027625935.1. NCBI lineage: Bacteria > Bacillati > Actinomycetota > Actinomycetes > Kitasatosporales > Streptomycetaceae > Streptomyces > Streptomyces camelliae. The sequence continues at coordinate 174,162 of NZ_CP115301.1, read as the reverse complement.
TGCACGTTCCCGGTGGCGCTGTAGTAGATGACGGACACGTTCACAGGTGCCATGAGCGGCTCCTTCGCCGGCTTTCCGTCCGGTGCCTGTCCGGTGGCTACTTGGCGACGACGAGCGTGCCGGGCTCCGCGGTGTGGAAGGAGACGTCCTCGAAGCCGGCCTTGATGAGCCACTCGCGGTAGTCGCTGCGCCGCCAGGTGCTGCCCTGCCGGGTCTTGAGCAGCATCTCCGAGGCGAAGAGCAGCGGGAACTGCGGACCGCCGCGGTCGTCGTCGACGACGTAGTCGTTGACGACCAGGGTGCCGCCGGGCTTGAGGGCCTGCCGGAGCCTGGTGAAGACCTCCACGTTGCTCTCCGGGCCCTCCTGGTGGGCGATGTGGGAGTACACCGCGATGTCGTACTGCGCGGTGCCGAAGTCGGTGGTGTGGAAGTCGCCGGCGAGGGTGGTGAACCGGTCCCCGACGCCGCGCTCGGTCAGCAGCCGGCGGGCGATCTCGTTGATCGGCTCCCAGTCGAGCTGGGTCGCGCGGGCGGCCGGGTTGGCCTCCAGCCAGATGCCCGAGTAGATGCCTGAGCCGCCGCCCACGTCGAGGATCGAGATCTCACCGGCGTCGGCCAGCCCGAGCACCTCGGCGGCGATCGTCGCGGCGGGCACCGACTGTGCGGCGATGGCCGTGACGATGCCCTCCCAGTGCGGGTTGTTGGCGACCTCGACCACCACGTCCTTCACCGGGCCGCCGACGCGGACCACCTCGGCCAGGTCGGTGAGGGCGCCCGTGTGCGTCAGCTTGAGCCTGGCGAACGGGGCGAGCGAGACGGGGGTGTCCTCGACCAGGTAGGTGGCCGCCTCGGGGGTGTTGCGGTAGTGGCCCTCGTGCAGCTCGGCCAGGCCCACGCTGACGAGGCCGTCGAGGAGGGTCTGGGCGCCGCGCTCGGCGATACCGGCGCGCTCGGCCAGCTCGGTGGCCGTCTCCGCACCGTTCTCCAGGTGGGTGAAGACCTTGTGGGTGGCGGCCGCGGCGAGGATTCCGGTGGCCCAGTAGCCGTTGATCAGCCGCATGATGCCGACGGGTGATGGACGGTTGTTCGTCATGCTGCCCCTCCGAGGACCCGGGTGACGGACGAGTGGGTGCGCACCGCGCTGCGGAGGGCGTCGACGACCCGTTCGACCTGGTTCGGCTTGAGTTCCGCGTGCATGGGTATGGCGAGCTGGCGCGCGGCGAGATCCGCGGACACCGGGCACTTCTGCTGCGCCTGGAACACCGGCTGGATGTGGGCCGCGAACGTGCCGTGGCCGCAGCCGATGCCCTGGCCGCGCAGGTCGGAGGCGACCGCGGCGCGGTCCACGCTCGCGTCCAGCGTGACCATGTAGGTCTGCCAGGCGTGGGTGCGGTCCGCAGGGACCTGGGGCACCGTCAGGAGTTCTTCGTCGGCGAGCAGTTCGGCGTACTGCCGGGCCACGGCGCCCCGGCGAGCGAGCAGTTCGTCGATCCGGCCCAGCTGCACCTGGAGGATCGCCGCGGCGATGTCGGACAGCTTGAAGTTGTAGCCGATCTCGGTGAACGTCGGGATGGGCAGGCCGACCACGTTGCCCATGTCGAAGATGCTGCCGATGCCGAAGGAGGAGCGCAGTCGCGCGTCCTTGCCGATCGCGGGGTCACGGGCGAGCAGCGCGCCGCCCTCGCCGCTGGAGGCGCCCTTGCGCCCGTGGAAGGACAGGCAGCCGACCTCGGCGAGCGAGCCGGCCTGGCGGCCCTGGTAGGTCGCGCCGACCGCGCAGGCGGCGTCCTCGATGAGGAACAGGCCGTGGCGGTCGGCGATCGCCTGCAGTTCCGTGTAGTCGGCGGGCATGCCGACCGTGTCCACGGCGACGATGCCGACGGTGCGCGGGGTGACCAGGTCGGCCACCGCCTGCGGGTCGACGGTGTAGGTGTCGGGGCGTACGTCGGCGAAGACCGGGGTGGCGCCGACGTAGAGTGCGGCCTGTGCCGGCGCCGGGAAGCCGTAGTCGGCGACGATCACCTCGTCGCCCGGCTTGACGCCGAAGGCGAGCATGGCCAGGTGGAGCGCGGCGCCGCAGTTGCTGACCGCGACGGCGTCGGCGACGCCGTACTTCTCCGCGAGGCGGGCCTCCAGCGCCTTGCCCTGGGGGCCCTGACCGGCGGGCCAGCCGGAGGCGAACACCTCGGCGACAGCGGCCAGTTCACGCTCGCCGAGACTCGCGTGGACCAGGGATATCGGTTCCATCGTGGTCACCTCCCACTCTTGTTCGCGTGTGTGTCCTGGCCGGGGATGCGAGGGGCCGGGGGTTCGTAGACCAGCGGGGTGAGCTGGCCGACGTCGTAGCGCTTGCGCATCTCCTCGACGGCGGCCGGGTCGACCCCGGTGCCGCGCGACCAGATCTCCGCGATCTCCTCGAAGTAGTCCTCGTGGATGGGCGAGGGGAAGCACTGGAAGAGCATCCTCGCGGGCTTGTCCGTGGCGTTGCGGAACGCGTGCGGGACGCCGGTCGGCACGAACATGCAGCTTCCCTCGCCGGCGCGGACGACGTGGTCGCCCTTGGCGGACACCCACGTGTGCCAGGCGCTGTCCGTGCGCTCGGTGGGCTCGAAGCACAGCAGGTCGAGCTCGCCGTCCAGGACGTAGAAGAACTCCTGGGCCTCACTGTGCACATGTGCTCCGACGTCGAATCCGGGCGGCACGACCACCTCGAAGATCGACACGGAGGAGCCCATCTCCTTGGTGGCCTTGAATGTCACTTCTTGCGCCGGGGTGATCAGTTTTCGCCCGGCGCCGGCCGGGAGAATGAGGTCAGTCATACGCTTGGTTTCCTTCGTCCGGGCGCGGGCTTCAGGCGGCGAGGACCCGGGGGGCGTCGGCGGCCCAGGTGCCGAGTGCCATCTCGGCGGTGATGCCGGGACCGAACCCCGCGATCAGACCGGTCGCGCCGGGAGCCGGGGTGTCCTCCTCCATCAACCGCCGCGCGGCCTCCAGAACGACAGCGCTGGCGATGTTGCCGTACTCGTTCAGCGTCGACCAGCTGTGCCGGAACACACCCCGGTCGACCTCCAGATACTTCGCCAGATCGTCCAGGATGCGCGGACCACCGGCGTGCACGATGTAGAAGTCCAGCTTCCCCGCGTCCCAGCTGTGGTCCTTGGCCAGCTCCCGCAACACCGGCGCCAGCGGCTCCATCGTCCCCGGCACACGCCGGTCCAACTGGAAATGGAACCCGGTGTCCTTCACCGCGTACGAGATCCAGTCCTCCGTGTGCGGGATCAGATACGACGCATTGCGCTCCAGCTCGATACCCACACCACCATCGCCCCGCACCACAGCCGCGGCGACCGCGTCACCGAACAGACCGTCCGACAACAGCGAGCCGATGTCGTCGGCACTGGGCTGGTAGCACAGCGAGCACAGCTCGCAGGAGACGATCAGCACGTTGCTGCCGGGATGAGCCACACAGAAGTCGTGGGCCCGGTTGATCGCCGCACCACCGGCCGCGCAGCCCAGCTGCGCGATCGGGATCTGCCGGGTGTCGGAACGAAAGCCCAGCTTGTTGATCAGCCACGCCGTCAGCGACGGCATCATGAACCCGGTGCACGACACATAGATGATCGCGTCGATGTCACGGGCCGGCAGCTCGGCATGGGCCAGAGCCCGCTCGATGACCTCCGGCGTGCGCTTCTTCGACTCCGCCTCGTAGATGCGGTTGCGCTCCTCGAACCCCGGGTGCCGCAGGGTCTGCTCGATGGGCTGCACGATGTGCCGCTTCTGCACACCCGTGTTACGGATCAGACGCAACGCCAGCGGAAGCTGCGGCTTGCCCGCATGCGCCTTCCGCGCGAACTCCAGGGTCTCTTCCACCGTGATGACATACTCCGGCGCACTCATCGCCGGCTTGCACAGCCTGGGCATATCTGGAATCCACTTCTTTTGGAGTCTCGACAGCGAGGGCAGCAGGACGTCGGGCTGACGGCAGGCCATGTCCGCCTGTCCGCAGGCACGTTGACGCCGGAGTCCCTCGGACGGACAGCACCGGCCGGGCTGTCCGGAGGGGGAAACGGGGGAACCAGGGGGGAAGCGACGGGTGGCGGCCGCTCGGGCCTGACCACAGGGCCGGCGCGGCAGGCGGCTTCGACGCCGGCCCGGCCACGGCGGTGTGCGCGAGAGGGGGGGCGGGCCGCCTCGGTCTTACGGCATTGCGGGACAGAGCGTGCTTGCGCTCACCGCACCCACGAGCGCTTCGGTCTCGTCTGCGCGAACCGGCGGGCGGCGCCCAACTGACAGCCGCCTGGCTGTTTTTGGGCAGGCTAGGGGTGCACCAATCGTGACACAGGCAGGGCCCCCCGCCAAGCACTCCCCGAAGTGACCAAAGTCACATTCAAGGCAGTCTGTCCCGCACCCGGTCACATTCTCGGGGTCTGTCCTGTCGGACATACAAGGCATTGGTGGGAGAGGGGTGTGACCCGATGAACGAGAGCGAATGGCTGGCCGCGCGGTTCGAGACCGACCGGCCGAGGCTGCGTGCGGTGGCGTACCGGGTGCTCGGCTCGCTGACCGAGGCGGACGACGCCGTCCAGGAGGCCTGGCTCCGGGTCTCCCGCGCGGACGCCGCCGCGGTGGAGAACATGAGCGGCTGGCTCACCACCATCGTGGCCCGCGTGTCGCTGAACATGCTCCAGTCGCGCAGGTCGCGCCGCGAGGACCTGGTGGACGACCCCGAGGCCGAGGGCCCGCAGTCCCCGGACGCGGTGGTCGACCCGGAGCAGGAGGCGGTGCTCGCCGAGTCGGTCGGCGCGGCCATGTTCCTCATCCTCGACACCCTCACGCCCGCCGAGCGGCTGGCGTTCGTCCTGCACGACATGTTCGCGGTGCCCTTCGACGAGATCGCGCCGATCGTGGACCGCACTCCGGCCGCGGCCCGCCAGCTGGCCAGCCGCGCCCGTCGGCGCTTCCAGCAGCAGCGCGCCGCCCCGGCCGCGGAACCGAAGAGCGTGCCGGTCCAGGACGAGGGCGCCGGCGCCTTCCAGGCCGCAGAGGCCGACTTCGTCGACGCCTTCCTCAACGCTTCTCGCGAGGGCGACTTCGCGGCCCTGCTGGGCATCCTCGCCCCGGACATCGTGGTCCGCGCCGACCAGGCGGCCATGCGCATGGGCGCGGCCACGGGCAGGCCCCTGGCCGAGGAGATCCGCGGCGCGGACGCCGTCTCCCGCGCCTTCGCCAAGCTCTCCTGGGCCCCGGTGCCGGCCCTCATCGACGGGGCCGCCGGGCTGGCCTACGTCCAGGACGGCGTGCCGCGGACCGTTCTCCGCTTCACCATCGCCGACGGACTGATCACCCGCATCGACATCATGGCCGACCTGACCGACCTGCAGATCATCGTCCTGTGCTGAAACCGCCGCGGCACGTGCCGCGGCAGCGCGAAAAGGGCGGTCCGCACGGGACCGCCCAGGTCGTTCGAGGTGGTGCTCAGTCCACCAGGGAGTCGAAGGCCTTCAGCAGGCGCCGCTGGACGTCGGTGATGTGGTAGTACGCCCCGAGCTTGTAGTACTCCTCCTTGGGCGACAGAGTGAGCCCGTAGACGAGGGTGCGCTTCTCCCCCACGTACGAGTACGGCGCCCTGGTCGCGTAGTTGTGGAACTTCTCGATGTCGCCCGGGTCTTCGGAGGGCACCAGTGTGGGGTCGTTGGAGATCACGGCGAAGCACAGCCGCTCGATCTTCCCGGTGTCCCAGCCGAGGGTGGGGTAGACCGAGAACGAGCGCTTGCAGAACTCCAGCCCCAGCTCGGTCGGAACGTGCAGGCCCAGCTCGCGCACCAGGGCCAGGACGGAGTCCGGCTCCAGGTACTTCCGGTTCAGATTGCTGAAATAGAGGTTGACCTGCCGCTTCTTGTAGTCCATCGAGGTCATCTGGACCTTGTCCAGGCCGTAGCGGGCGAACAGCTCGGCGTTCTCGGCCACGGACTTCGGCATGGAGGGAATGGCGCTCAGCTGGGCGACCCCGGGCATGTTGTCGGTGGGGAAGAACGCGTACGTCTTCTTGAAGCCGCCGGTGACCTCACCGTCGATGGCGAACAGCGAGACCGGAAGGTGCTTCTGGGTGTCCGCCAGCAGGTCGTCCACGGGATGGCCCGTCGCCGGGAACAGTCCCTTGTCCAGCACGGTGGCGTACGGGTCACCCTGGGTCGTCTCCGCCGAGATGCTGAAGTCCAGCTCCGTGGAGTGGCGCCCGCTCGCCATGGAGAAGACGACCACGCCCTGGTCGAGCCTGCCTCGGAACGCGTCCAGCAGCGGATAGACCTTGTCGCGTGCGCAGGTCACGCCCAGCAGACCGGCCGCTTCCTCCATGGCCGCGTAGACGCGCTCGACATCATCAGTTCCGGACATTCAAACCTCCACACGTGTTCCCGAGGATCCGTCACAAGTCGATCGGCGGTTCGGGGACATTGAACGAAGCGATGCCGTGCGCCGCCCCCCGCTGCTTCCCCGCCCCAGCGTCGGCCAGGCGCCTTGAGCGTGACTGGAGAATCGACTGGTGCCGACTTGGCGCACAGACCGTCGGCACATAAGGTCGCAATCAGCGGCGGAACCATTGCCTTTTCCACGCCGCAAAGGAAAACACCGACGTCCAGAACCGTCACCCCCCTACGGGCACTTGTCGTATTCGGCGCGCGCATGTGAAAAACCCGCTCCGTTCAGGCCGTTCACCGCGCTGCACCAGGCGTCCGGTCGCCGGACACGGCCTGCTTCGGCCGTCCTGGCCGTCGGCCAGGCGCCCTCCGGTACCGGCCGGGCGACCGCACAAGGCCGTGGAAATGGAGAGTTCACGGATGGCAGACGAAAAGGTCGATACCGGTAGGCCGGACAGGGAAGCCGGTCATCCCGATACGTGGCGCATCGCGGAACTGGAACGCGAGATCCAGGAGCTTCGCCGTACCAACGAGGCACTGCGCGTGTACGTGGCCAGAGAACTCGAACTCGATCCCGAAATCCCGGCAGCCGGACACGTGATCGCGGAAATCTTCGCGACGGATGGTGTCGTACAGGGCATCACGAACGGCGGTGGAAGCACCGCGGCCGCGCCACCCGGGCGAGCGGAGGACGTCCGGTGGGCCACGGAGCGGGCGGCGCAGAAGCCCGCACCGTCGCGCCCTCTGGTCGAGTTCCGCGCGCTGGGCCCGATCGAGGCCGCCGTCGGCGGCCGCCTCGTCGACCTGGGAGCGCCCAAGCAGCGCGCGCTGCTGGCGCTGCTGGTCAGCAAGGTGGGCCAGCCGGTGACCGTCGACGTGATCGTCGAGGAGCTGTGGACCGGGAACCCGCCACCGTCGGCGATCGCCTCCCTCCAGGCGTACGTCGCCAACCTGCGGCGCGTACTCGAACCCGGTCGCGCGCCCCGGACCCCGCCGACGGTGCTGCGCACCTATGGACGTGGCTATCTGCTCAACAGCCGGGTCGTCGAGGTCGACGTGCAGCGCTTCGGCGAGCGGGCCGTCGCCGGCTGGCAGGCGCTGGAGCGGGGTGACGCGCAGTCCGCGGTCCACGCGTTCGACGTGGCGCTGGCGCTGTGGCGCGGACAGGCGTACGCCGAGGTGGCCGACACTCCCTATGTGGGGCCGGACGTGGCGCGGCTGGACGAGCTGCGGCTGTCGGCGGTCGAGGGTCGCTGCGCGGCCCTGCTCGCGGCCGGCGCCCACGAGGTCGCGGTGGCCGAACTGGAGGCCTTCGTGCAGGCTCATCCCCTGCGCGAGTACGGGTGCGAGCTGCTGAGCCTGGCCCTGTACCGGGCGGGTCGTCAGGTCGACGCGCTGGCGGTGCTGCGCACCAACCAGCGGCGGCTGGCCGAGGAGTTGGGAATCGATCCGCGGCCGGCGCTGCAAGTGCTGGAGCAGCAGATACTCAACCAGGCACCGTCCCTGGACTGGCGGCCGCACCCCAGGGCGGTCACGGAGCCGGCCTGGCCTTCCGGGCGGTGGGGATCGGTGCCGCCCGCGCCCGTCCGGCCGTCGCCGGCCGCCATGGCACGGTCCTTGGCCGCGGGGCGGCTTCGTTCGGTCGCGCTGGCCGGCAGCGTTCCCGGTGGCGGCTGACCTCCGCCCCTCCCCGCCCACCCACGCAGCAGACCGCGGGCCACAGCGCGGTGCCCCCCTCGGCACGCCGAGGGGGGCACACCTGCGCGGCTTCACTGTGCCGGGGGATGGTCACGCATCCCGGGCCGGGCGAGGCGGAGAGCCCGCCAGCGGCGAGGAGTCCTCGTACCGGACCTCGTAGACGCGCTCGGTGAACTTCCAGCCCTCGTCGGTGCGCTGGTACCGGTCGTGGTAGATGGCGTAGTTCTGGCCCCCGCGGCCGTCGAGGCCACGCCCGACCTCGGAGATGTAGGTGCGGCCCGATGCGGTGTCGCCGCCGAGCTGGATCAGGCCCGGGTGTGTGTTCTGCACGAGGAAGTCCACCAGGTCCGGCACCCGCCTGCCCCAGGCGCGGATCGCCTCCCGGCCTTCGAGCTCGACGGGGATGTTGGGCATCCGCCACACGCCGTCCGGGGTGAACAGCGAAGCCACACGGTCGTAGTCACGCATCATCACCGCGTCGGTGAACTCGCCGCGCAGCGCCTCGATCTCGACGCGGTCCACGACGGCTTGAAGGTCACTCATCGCTTTCTTCCTTCTCATCGCCTTGCACTCGGAGCACGAGCGAACGGCACCGCCCACGGGGCGCCCGGTGGCCGGACGGTGTGTTCGCCTCGTCCGTTACGACAGGGCGGCCGTGCGGAATGTGACCGGTGCCCCGTCGTAGCAGGTCAGAAGGGACAACGGTGACCTGTCAAGCCGACGCCGACCCGCGCCATAGTGCGACTCAACCACCCCGACCGATGCTGGGGGACGCAGCATCGGCCGAAGAGCGTCGTCGTGGTGGCGTCGACCGTCGTATCCCGGGACGACAGACACATCGGTTGAACCGTTTCCCCGGCCCGCCCGCCGGCATCCAGGGTCCTTCGTGATCGCCTGACGCCCTGTATGTGGGCCGGCCCTCACCTTATGGAAGGCCGAATATGGAGGTTACCGAGGTTCCGGTCCTGATCGTGGGGGGCGGCGGCTGCGGCCTGTCCGCCTCCCTCTTCCTGTCGGACCACGGTGTGGGCCACGTGCTCGTGGAGCGGCACGCGGCCACGTCGATTCTCCCGAAGGCGCACTACATCAACCAGCGCACGATGGAGATCTTCCGCCAGCACGGCCTGTACGACACCGTGGTCGAACGCGCGGCGACCCCCGGGCAGTACGGCCGGGTGCGCTGGCAGACCACCCTCGCCGGCGACGGGCCGCTGGACCGGCGGGTGATCCATGAGATGGACGCCTTCGGCGGTGGCGCGACGACGGAGGTCTACGCGGCCGACGGCCCCGTGCTGCCGATCAAGCTGCCGCAGCTCAGGCTGGAGCCGATCCTGCGCAGGCAGGCCGAGGAGCGCAATCCCGGCCGGGTGCTCTTCTCCCGCGAACTGGTCTCCTTCACCGACGAGGGCGACCGGGTCGTCGCCGAGATCCGCGACCGCGACAGCGGCGAGGTGACCCGGATCGCCGCGCAGTACGTCATCGCCGCCGACGGCGGCCGTACGCTCGGCCCCCGGCTCGGCGTGCAGATGCAGGGCGTGACCAGGATGGCCGAGGTCACCACCGCGTACTTCACCGCGGACCTGTCCGCGTGGTGGCACGACGGCACCCTCATCACCTGGTTCATGAACCCCTACCGGCCCGATCTGAACAGCGCCCTGCTGGAGATGGGGCCGACCTGGGGCAGGCACTGCGAGGAATGGGGACTCACCTTCGCCCTGGGCGACGTGGACCGCTCCGACGACGCGGCGATCGCCGACCGGATGCGCGAGGTGCTGGGCCTGCCCGACCTCGACCTCACGGTGCACAAGGTGTCGCACTGGATGGTCGAGGGCGTGCTCGCCGACCGCTACCGGGCCGGCCGGGTGCTCATCGTCGGTGACGCCGCCCACCGCCAGCCGCCCACCACCGGGCTCGGCCTGAACGGCGGCATCCAGGACGTGCACAACCTCGCCTGGAAGCTGGCCGCGGTGGTCGCCGGCCGCGCCGACGACAGCCTGCTCGACACCTACGAGGCCGAGCGGCGGCCGATCGGCCGGCGCAACGTCGAATGGGGCCTGGCCAGTTGGTTCCACCACCGGACCATGACGGAGGCCGCGCTCGGGCTCGGCCCGCACGTCCCGCCGCAGCGCCGCCCGTCCGCGTTCACCCAGTACTTCGAGACGTCCGCGGTCGGCGAGGTCACCCGCGCCAGGGCGGCGGAGATCTTCGGCACCCACCGCGCCGAGTGCCAGGCGCACGACCTGGAGATCGGCTTCGCCTACGAGCAGGGGGCACTCGTCCCCGACGGGACCGAGCCGCCGCACCGCTCGCCCATGGGCGACGTCCACCATCCCACCACCCGCCCCGGCCACCGGCTGCCGCACGCCTGGATCGAGCGGGACGGCCGACGCCTGTCCACCCACGACCTGGTCGGGTCGTCGAACGGCTTCGCCCTGATCACCGGCCCTGTGGGCACCCCGTGGGCCGAGGCGGCCGAGGAGGTCGCCGCGAAGTTCTCGGTCCCCATCACCGTGGCCCGGATCGGGCCCGGCGCGGAGTACGCCGACGGTGGCTGGGCGGACGTACGGGAGATCGCCGACGACGGCGCCGTCCTGGTCCGCCCGGACAACCACGTGGCGTGGCGCTCCATGGGAGCCGCCGAGAACCCGGCAGACGTGCTGGGCCAGGTGATGTCCGAGGTGCTGGAGCAGGGTGCCGCGGACAAGCCCTAGCTGACGGGGCGCCACGGCGGCGGGGCCCGTCACATCCGGCTGCTGCGGCCTGTCATAGAGGTGAAGCAGCTTGAGCCCGACCGAGTATCTAGGAGACAGCTCATGTCCACACCCAGCGCCGTGCCTGCGGCAGCCGTGCCCATGGCAAAAGATTCACGGCGGTGGATCGTCCTCGCCGTCATCTGCGTCGCCTACCTCATGCTGACGCTCGACAACACGGTGATGAACCTGGCGTTGCCGTCGGCGCAGAAGGCGCTGCACTTCTCGGACACCGACAAGCAGTGGGTCGTGACGGCGTACGCGCTGTGCTACGGCAGCCTGCTGCTGTTCTGCGGCCGGCTGGCCGACCTGATCGGGCGCAAGGAGACGTTCATCGTCGGTCTGGTCGGCTTCGCGGCCGCCTCCGCCGTCGGCGGTGCCGCGGGCAGCTTCGGCATGCTGGTGGCCGCCCGCGCCTGCCAGGGTGTCTTCGCCGCGCTGCTGGCGCCCACCACTCTGTCGCTGCTGGCCACCACGTTCACCGACCCCAAGGAGCGCGGCAAGGCGTTCGGCGCCTTCAGCGCGGTCGCGGCCAGCGGCGGCGGCCTGGGCCTGCTGATCGGCGGCGCACTGACCTCCGCCCTCAACTGGCGCTGGTGCATGTACGTCAACCTGGTCTTCGCCGCCTTCGCGCTGATCGTCGGCTCCCCGCTGCTGACCCGGCAGCCGCGCACGGGCGCCCGGATGGACGTCCCCGGCGTGCTCCTGGTGTCCGGCGGCATGTTCGGCCTGGTCTACGGCTTCTCCAACGCGGGAACGCACAGCTGGCACACCACCTCCACCTGGGGCTTCCTCGCAGTCGGTGGCGTGCTGGTGATCCTTTTCGCCCTCTGGCAGCGCCGCGCCCAGAACCCGCTGCTGCCCCTGCGGGTCGTGCTCGACCGCAACCGCGCCGGCGCCTACATCACCAGTGCCGTCGTCGGCGCCGGCATGTTCGGCGTGCTTCTCTTCCTCATCTACTACATGCAGACCGACCTGGGCTACTCGGCGTTCAAGTCGGGTGTCGCCCTGCTGCCGATGGTGGCCGTCATCGCCGTGATGAGCAACGTGGGCAACATCCGGCTGATGCCGAAGGTCGGCCCGAAGCCGCTGATCCCGCTCGGCATGCTGTGCAACGCCGGCGGCATGGCCTGGCTGACCCGGATCCAGCCGGACTCCCACTACGCCTCGACGATCCTCGGACCGATCATGGTGATCGGCGTCGGCATGGGCTTGGTCTTCTCCGGCGCCCTGAGCACCGGCACCTCCGGGGTGCAGCCGCAGGACGCGGGTATCGCTTCGGCGACCATCAACGCCGGCCAGCAGCTCGGCGGCGCCATCGGCACCGCGCTGCTCAACACGATCGCGGCAAGCGCCGCCACCGGCTACCTGAACAGCCACGCCCACGGCAAGCCGGGTCCGGGGCTGTTCCAGCAGGCCGTGATCCACGGCTACCACAATGTGTTCTGGGTGTGCGCGGCCATCTTCGCGGGCGGCGCCGTCATCAGCGGTCTGCTGCTGCGCAAGGGCCCGCTGCCGGTGCCCGGCGCACCCGCCACCGAGCCGGCCGCCGAACCGGAAGTGGCGCACTCCTGACGCACGAATTGAACAATCCACGCGAGAGGGCCGGGTAACCGGCCCTCTTCCTTTTCCCGTCAACCTCGCCCCGGGCACTCCCGGGTCACGGACGAGGCTGACTGTATCGGGCCTCCAGCACTCTTCTGTACGTTCGTGTGGAAGCACTTGAAGGTATAGGTATGCATCGAGGGATGGGATACATGGCATCTCTCTTCGCCGGATGAAACCAACGGCCGTCGTCATCTCACGCATTAACGCCGCAGGAGATTCCATGCAGGTTCGGTCGTGTCCCAGAAATCACGCGCACAAGGGCCGCACCGCCGGCGATTCCGTCCTGTGCGACGCGTGCATCAGCCAGGTGGAGCGCAACCTGCGCACGCTGCCCGCCCTCCACCAGGAGTGCCTGCACCACGCATCGCCGACATCCAGGCGGAGCAACCCCACGAAGGTCTCGGGCAGCCGGACGCGAGACCATCTGAACGTCTCGGTGCTCGACGCCCGATACAACATTCTCGCCACCCTTGAATCCTGGGCCGAGGCTGTCTCGGAAGAACTCGACGTCGCCGTTCCGGCCCGCTCCGTCCCGCATCTGACACGCTTTCTGACGCGCCATCTGAAATGGCTGGCGTCCCAGCCTCCGGCCGTCGATTTCGCGGACGAGATGGAGAGTCTGGCCGCCGAACTGCGCGGCACGATAGACCCGGAATCCAACGATCTCCGAACTGCGATCCGGAAATGCGTCGTGGACAACTGCAGTGGAACGATCAGCACATCGCTGAGGAACAGCGGAAGGATGCCGAGGGGCAGCATCGAATGCTCCGCCGGACACTCCTGGGAAATGCATGAGTGGCTGAATCTGAGGCACCTCATGGAACAGCAGCGAAAGGGGGTCAGGGTATGACCAAGCCGCCACGTCACCGGCTCGTCCCGACCAATGTGGCCGCACTGGCCGTGGGGGTGTCCGAAGCAACCATTCGCAAGTGGGTGAGCCGGGGGAAGATCACGCGCTACGGGGCACCGAACTGCCGCTCCGAGTTCGACATCGACGAACTCACGCGGATCGCCCTCCAGCGTCGCCCCTGCCCACCGCGACACCCTCACTGACCAGTTCCTGAGCAGTCGACCGGACTATGCGATCCCACCGCAGCAACGAGAAGGGAAGCTGAGCGTTGACTCCACCGACCTCTGTGGAGGGGGTGTCGGGGCACCACCGGACTCGCACCGTCGGCATCGGTCGCGCCCATGCGAAGGCCATTCTGCTGGGAGAGCACGCGGTCGTGTACGGGGCTCCCGCGCTGGCCGTGCCGATCCCCCAGCTCTCGGCCACGGCGAGCGCCGGCTGGTCCCACGGTCCCGCGGACACCTCCGGCGGCGAGGGCAACCTGTCCTTCACCATGACCGGTTCGGTGTCGCGGGCGATGGTGACACAGGTCTCCGGCGGGCTGCGCCGGCTGACCGCCGCCTTCAAGGCGCGTACGGGCGTGAGGGACCACGCGCACCTCGACGTGATCGTCGACGGCACCATCCCGCCGGGCCGCGGGCTCGGCTCCAGCGCCGCCACCTCGCGGGCCATCGTCCTCGCCCTGGCCGATCTCCACGACCGTGAACTGACCGGCTCCGCCGCGTTCGAGCTGGTGCAGACCGCGGAGAACGTGGCGCACGGCCGGGCCAGCGGGGTCGACGCCATGGCCGTCGGCGCGGCGGCGCCGCTGCGGTTCCAGGCGGGCCAGGCCCACGAACTGAGCGTCGGCTGCGACACGTTGCTCGTCGTGGCCGACAGCGGCACCTACGGCAGCACCAAGGAAGCGGTCGAGCTGCTGCGCGCGGGATTCCGGCGGGACGGCACGCGGGAGAGCTTCCTGCACCGCGCCCGTGTGCTCGTCGACACGGCCGCCCTGGCCCTGGCCGAGGGCCGGCCGCTGGAGGCGGGCGCGCAGTTGACGCACTATCACGAGCTGCTGGCAACGGCCGGGCTCAGCACCGACCGGATCGATGCCCTGGTCGAGGCCGCGCTGGACGCGGGCGCGCTCGGCGCGAAGATCACCGGCGGCGGCCTGGGCGGCTGCGTGATCGCGCTGGCCCGGCCGGAACACACCAGGAACGTCACCGTCCGACTCCACGACGCCGGCGCCGTGCAGACCTGGGTCGTACCCCTGAGGAGGCACGCCGACCATGTCTGAGCAGCTCATCACCCTGATCGACCTGGCGGAGCCCGGCGAGTGGCGGGGCACCCCGGGCCGCGCCACCGCGGTGGCGCACCCGAACATCGCGCTGGTCAAGTACTGGGGCAAGCGCGACGAGAAGCTCGTCCTGCCCCGTACCGACAGCCTGTCGATGACCCTGGACATCTTCCCCACGACCACCACCGTCCGTCTCGCCCCCAGAGCCGGGCAGGACACGGTGACCTTCAACGGCAGGCCCGCGACCGGCGAGGCGCTGCGCCGTATCGTCGCCTTCCTGGACCTGGTCCGGGACCGGGCGGGTAGCTCTGAGCGGGCTGTCGTGGACACCGAGAACACCGTGCCGACCGGGGCGGGTCTGGCGTCCTCCGCGAGCGGGTTCGCCGCGCTGGCGGCCGCTGCCGCCGCCGCGTACGGGCTCGGTCTCGATGCCACCGAGCTGTCCCGGCTGGCCCGGCGCGGCTCCGGATCCGCCTCGCGGTCGGTGTTCGGCGGCTTCGCCGTCTGGCACGCCGGGAGCGGTACGCCCGAGGAGGCCGACCTCGGCTCCTACGCCGAGCCGGTGCCCGCCGCCGCTCGCGACCTCGACCCCGCCCTCGTCATCGCCGTGGTCGACGCCGGGCCCAAGGCCGTCTCCAGCCGGGAGGCCATGCGCCGTACAGTCGACACCTCGCCGCTGTTCGAGCCGTGGGCCGTCTCCAGCAAGGACGACCTGACGCAGATGCGCGCCGCGCTGCTGGCCGGTGACCTCGAAGCGGTCGGGGAGATCGCGGAGCGCAACGCCCTCGGCATGCACGCGACCATGCTCGCCGCCCGCCCCGCCGTGCGCTACCTGGCCCCCGCCACCCTCCGCGTCCTCGACAGCGTGCTGCAACTGCGCCGGGACGGCCTCCTGGCCTACGTCACCATGGACGCCGGCCCCAACGTCAAGGTGCTGTGCCGCAGGGTGGACGTCGAGCGGGTGGCCGCGGTCGTCCGCGGCGCCGCCGCCGGCGGTGCCGTACACATCGCCCGCCCTGGACCGGGCACCCGCCTGCTGAACGCGGACGGACGATGACCGGCGGGCGGGCGGTCGTCCGGAGCGCTCCGGGCAAGCTGTTCATCGCGGGCGAGTACGCGGTGGTGGAGCCCGGCACCCCGGCGATCGTCGTGGCCGTGGACCGGGAGGTCACGGTCACCGTGCGCGGCGCGGCCGGGCCCGGTGTCGTGATCACCTCCGATCTCGTCGACCGGGCGATGCGCTGGCAGTGGCGGGGCGAGCGGCTCCAGGTGTCCCCGGGGCAGGACGAGGAGCGGGTGCGCGGCGCGGCGGCCCATGTGGTGGCGGCCGTCGAGACGGTGGCCGCTCTGCTGGCCGAACGCGGCCTGCCCGCACCGGAGTTGAGCGTCTCGGTCAGCAGCGCCCTGCACGACGGGGGCAGGAAGTTCGGGCTGGGTTCCAGTGGCGCGGTGACCGTGGCGACCGTCGCGGCCGTGGCGGACCACTGCGGCCTCGGCCTGTCGCGTGCGGACCGGTTCCGGCTGGCGCTGCTCGCCACGGCCCGGATCGACCCCAAGGGCTCCGGCGGTGATCTCGCCGCCAGCACCTGGGGCGGCTGGATCGCCTACCAGGCCCCCGACCGCGCCTTCGTGCTCGACCTGGCGCGGCGCCGGGGCGTCGGGGAAGCGCTGCGCGCCCCCTGGCCGGGGCTCGACGTGCGCCCGCTGCCGGCGCCGCGGGCCTTGCGTCTGGAGGTCGGCTGGACCGGCCGTCCGGCGTCCACCACCTCGCTCGTCGGCGACCTGCACCGGCGCACCTGGCGGGGCAGCGCCTCGCACCGCGACTTCGTCAAGACCAGCACCGACTTCGTGACCGCCGCGATCGACGCGCTCCACAGCGGTGACGACAAGGCACTGCTGCACCAGATCCGGCGCGCCCGGCAGGAGCTGGCCCGCCTGGACGCCGAGGCGCACCTCGGCATCTTCACCCCCGAGCTGACGGCGCTGTGCGCGGCGGCCGAGGCCGTCGGCGGCGCGGCCAAGCCGTCGGGGGCGGGCGGCGGCGACTGCGGCATCGCCCTGCTGGACGCCACGGCCGAGCACGACATCGCGCACGTACGGAAACGGTGGGCCGCGAGCGGAGTGCAGCCCCTGTCCGTCGGTCCCACCCCGGAAAGGAACGAGGAATGACCAGCGCTCAACGCAAGGACGACCATGTCCGCCTGGCCATGGAGCAGCACCGTGCGCACAGCGGCCTCAACCAGTTCGACGAGGTGTCCTTCGTGCACCACGCCCTGGCGGGCATCGACCGGCCGGACGTCTCGCTGGCCACCTCCTTCGGCGGCATCGAGTGGCAGGCCCCGCTCTACATCAACGCCATGACCGGCGGCAGCGCCAAGACCGGTGAGATCAACCGGGACCTGGCCACCGCCGCCCGCGAGAGCGGCGTCGCCATCGCCTCGGGCTCCATGAACGCCTACCTCAAGGACCCGTCGTGCGCGCACACGTTCAGCGTGCTGCGCACCCACAACCCCGACGGGTTCGTCATGGCCAACATCAACGCGACGACCTCGGTCGACAACGCCCGGCGTGCCATCGACCTGCTGCGGGCCGACGCCCTGCAGATCCACGTCAACACGGCCCAGGAAACTCCCATGCCGGAGGGCGACCGGTCGTTCTCGTCGTGGGTCGGGCAGATCGAGCAGATCGCGGCCGGCGTCGACGTCCCCGTGATCGTCAAGGAGGTCGGCAACGGCCTGAGCCGGCAGACCGTCCTGCTGCTGCAGAACCTGGGCGTGCGGGTGGCCGACCTCGCCGGGCGGGGCGGCACCGACTTCGCCCGCATCGAGAACGGGCGCCGGGAGCTGGCCGACTACGCGTTCCTGCACGGCTGGGGCCAGTCCACCGCGGCCTGTCTGCTGGACGCCCAGGACGTGGCTCTGCCGGTGCTCGCCTCCGGCGGCGTACGCAACCCCCTCGACGTGGCCCGCAGCCTGGCACTCGGCGCCCGTGCCGTCGGCGTGTCGGGCGGGTTCCTGCGCACGCTCATGGACGACGGGGTCCCGGCGCTCGTCGCGCAGATCACGACCTGGCTCGACCAGCTGGCGGCGCTCATGACCATGCTCGGCGCCCGCACCCCGGCCGACCTCACCCGCTGCGACGTGCTGATCCACGGCTCCCTGCGCGACTTCTGCGCCGACCGGGGCATCGACACGAGCCGCCTCGCCCAGCGCTCGGCCTCCACGCACTCCCTCGCATCCATCGACACCCTCCACGACCTGACGGGAAGCACACGATGACCGACACCCACGCGCTCGCCGGCGTCCCGATGCAGTGGGTCGGGCCGCTCCGCATCTCCGGCAACGTCGCCACCACCGAGACCCATGTGCCGCTGGCCACCTACGAGTCGCCGCTGTGGCCGTCGGTGGGCCGGGGCGCGAAGGTGTCCCGGCTGGCCGAGAAGGGCATCGTCGCGACCCTCGTGGACGAGCGGATGACCCGCTCGGTGCTGGTCGAGGCGACCGACGCGCAGACCGCGCTGACGGCCGCCCGCACCATCGAGGCCCGCAAGGGCGAGCTGCAGGAGGTCGTCCGCACCTGCAGCCGCTTCGCCGAGCTGATCGAGATCCGGCACGAGATCAACGCCAACCTGCTGTTCATCCGCTTCGAGTTCCGCACCGGGGACGCCTCCGGCCACAACATGGCCACCCTCGCCTCCGACGTGCTCCTGAAGCACCTGCTGCAGACGGTCCCGGGCATCTCCTACGCGTCGATCTCCGGCAACTACTGCACGGACAAGAAGGCCACCGCGATCAACGGCATCCTCGGGCGTGGCAAGAACGTGGTCACCGAGCTGCTCGTCCCGCGTGACGTGGTCCACGACGTCCTGCACACCACGGCCGCGAAGATCGTCGAGCTGAACATCCGCAAGAACATGCTCGGCACCCTGCTCGCCGGCGGCATCCGCTCGGCCAACGCCCACTTCGCGAACATGCTGCTCGGCTTCTACCTGGCGACCGGCCAGGACGCGGCCAACATCGTCGAGGGCTCCCAGGGCGTCGTGATGGCCGAGGACCGCGACGGCGACCTGTACTTCGCCTGCACCCTGCCGAACCTGATCGTGGGCACGGTGGGCAACGGCAAGGGCCTGGCCTTCGTGGAGACGAACCTGACCCGGCTCGGCTGCCGGGCCGACCGCGCGCCCGGCGAGAACGCCCGGCGTCTCGCCGTCCTCGCCGCGGCGACGGTGCTGTGCGGCGAACTCTCGCTGCTCGCGGCACAGACGAACCCGGGTGAGCTGATGCGTGCTCACGTCCAGCTGGAACGCGACAACAAGACCGTAGAGGTTGGTGTTTGAGGCATGTCCCTGTCCATCGGAATCCACGATCTGTCGTTCGCGACGGGCGAGTACGTCCTGGAGCACACCACGCTCGCCGCCCACAACGGCACCGACATCGGCAAGTACCACGTGGGCATCGGCCAGGAGTCGATGAGCGTGCCCGCCGCCGACGAGGACATCGTGACCATGGCCGCGTCCGCCGCCGCGCCCATCATCGCCCGGCACGGCGGGGACCGGATACGGACGGTCGTCTTCGCGACCGAGTCGTCCATCGACCAGTCGAAGGCCGCTGGCGTGTACGTCCACTCGCTGCTCGGCCTGCCGTCGGCGTGCCGGGTCGTGGAGCTGAAGCAGGCCTGCTACGGCGCGACGGCGGCCCTGCAGTTCGCCATCGGCCTGGTGCGGCGCGACCCCGCGCAGCAGGTCCTCGTGATCGCGTCCGACGTCTCCAAGTACGAGCTGGACAGTCCGGGCGAGTCGACGCAGGGCGCCGCCGCGGTGGCCATGCTGGTCGGCGTGGACCCGGCCCTCGTACGCATCGAGGACCCCTCGGGCCTGTTCACCGCCGACGTCATGGACTTCTGGCGGCCCAACTACCGCGCCGCCGCGCTCGTGGACGGCCAGGAGTCCATCAACGCCTACCTCCAGGCGGCCGAGGGCACCTGGAAGGACTACACGGAGCAGGGCGGCCGCTCGCTGGAGGAGTTCGCCGCGTTCTGCTACCACCAGCCGTTCACGAAGATGGCCACCAAGGCCCACCGCCACCTGCTGAACTACTGCGGCAAGGACACCGACAACGACGCCGTCGCCGCCGCCATCGGTCTGACCACGGCCTACAACCGGGTGATCGGCAACAGCTACACCGCGTCGGTGTACCTGGGCCTGGCCGCGCTGCTCGACCAGGCCGAGGACCTGACCGGCCGCTCCATCGCCTTCCTCAGCTACGGCTCCGGCAGCGTCGCCGAGTTCTTCGCCGGCACCCTGGTCGCCGGTTACCGCGACCACCTGCGCACCGAGCAGAACCACACGGCGATCGCCCGGCGCACGCCCGTCAGCTACGCCGAGTACCGCGAGCTGCACGAGTACTCCCTGCCCACCGAGGGCGGCGACCACGCCACCCCGGCACAGACCACCGGCCCCTTCCGGCTGGCCGGGATCAGCGGCCACAAGCGCATCTACGAGACGCGCTAGATGACACCGCCCCGGCCCCGGCGCGCGGGCAGTCCGTGGAGGCTGCCCGCGCACAGGTCCGTCCGTGCATTCCATTGCAAGGTCCCAGACGAGGGGAGGGCAGCCGCATGACTGACGTCAGGATCCTCGGTACGGGCGCCTATCTGCCGGAACGAGTTGTCTCCAACGACGAGGTCGCCGCGCCGGCCGGGGTCGACGACGCCTGGATCATCGGCAAGACGGAGATCCGCGCGCGCCGCTGGGCCGCTGCCGACGAGGCCACCTCCGACCTGGCCACGGCGGCCGGGCGGGCCGCACTCGAAGCGGCCGGCATCACCGCGGCCCAGCTGTCGGTCATCGTGGTCGCCACGTCCACCCCGGACCGCCCCCAGCCGCCCACCGCCGCGTACGTCCAGGGCAGTCTCGGCGCGATCGACGCGGCGGCGTTCGACGTCAACGCGGTGTGCTCCGGCGAGGTGTTCGCGCTGTCCGCCGCCGAGGGCGTCCTCGCGCGCCGGGGCGGCCACGCGCTGGTCATCGGCGCGGACCTGTACTCACGCATCCTGAACCCGACCGACCGCAGGACGGTCGTCCTGTTCGGCGACGGCGCCGGCGCCATGGTCCTGGGCCCGGCCTCTCACGGTCCCCGCATCCGCGACCTGTCCCTGCACACGTTCGGCGAGTTCTCCGGCCTGATCGAGGTGCCCGGCGGCGGCAGCCGGCTCCCCCTGGACGAGCAGGCCCTGGCTGCGGGACAGCAGTACTTCACGATGGACGGCCGAGGCGTACGCCGCTTCGTGGCGGACCATGTGCCGCAGCTGATCAAGCAGTTCCTGCACGAGGCCGGCGTCGCCCCCGACGACATCCGCCACTTCATCCCGCACCAGGCCAACGGCGTCATGCTGGACTCCCTCTTCGAGGAACTGGCCCTGCCGAACGCCACCATGCACCGGACCCTCCAGGAGTACGCCAACACCGGCGCCGCCTCCATCCCGATCACCCTGGACTCGGCCCGCCGCATGGGCACCCTGCAGCCGGGCGAACTGGTCCTGCTGGCCGCGTTCGGAGGGGGGATGGCGGCGGGGGTGGCGTTGGTGGAGTGGTGACAGGGCCTCGGGCCATAGCCGACGATGGCCCGCTTCCCGCCTGTGGGAGGGGGCCATGGTCGAGCCGGTCAGCGGCTGGCGCCCTCCGGCCACAGCACCCGCACCGGGACGCCGGTCCGCTCGGCGTACGCCACGACGTCCGCCGTCCCGCCGTAGCCCCGTGCAGGCTTGCCGCGACCTGCGCGCATGCCCGTGCTGCGCCGGGATGTACGGGGTCCAGGCGGTCGACCAGTGACCGCAGCCGACGACTTTCCAGCCGAGCTGGACCAGTGGACCGACCGCAATTGGGCGGGCTACCGGCGTGGGGTCAAGGACGGTGAGGGCGATCGACGCCGTGCAGCGTCGTCGGCGCCGGGCTCCGCGCGAGGCGCGGACGCAGGCGCGCCGGTGACCGTCACAACGGTACCTCGTGCGGCCTGGGTGGGTGACCTGGTCCGCGACACGTCCCAGAGCGGTCAGGCCGTCCTGACCGACGTGCGGTCAGGCGTGCCGTACCTGCGCCCTCTGGCGGCCCCGCCTTCGTGCACGCGAAACCCGCGCCGGCCAACGTCTACGAAGGGACCAGACCCCATGTTGTTGCCCGGCATCGCCGCCGAACTGCTCGTGAGGAAGGCTGCCGACCAGGAAGTCCGGCAGCAGGCCTCCCGATCGGGGGACCCTGAGGACGGCGGGAAGATCACGACCATCGACCGGGACAACACCGCCTGGTTGAAGTGGATCGTCGGCGAGCATGGTTGGCCCGGTGTCGATCTCGTCGGGGAGGAAGGCGCCGACGCCGCGTGGCTG
Organism: Streptomyces camelliae; assembly: GCF_027625935.1. NCBI lineage: Bacteria > Bacillati > Actinomycetota > Actinomycetes > Kitasatosporales > Streptomycetaceae > Streptomyces > Streptomyces camelliae. The sequence continues at coordinate 152,181 of NZ_CP115301.1, read as the reverse complement.
CTCGCTCAGCACGCCGACCAGGACCTGGCCTTCCAGCAGCGGGCGTTGGACCTGGTGGCGCACGCGGCACTCGCCGGGCAGGTGCCCGTGCACCACTACGCGTACCTCCTCGACCGCTGCCGGGTCGGCGAGGGACGCCGGCAGTTGTACGGCACGCAGTACCACGACAACGGCACGGGCACCGCGATCAAGGCATACCCGATCGAGGACCCGGAGCGGCTGGCCGAGCGCCGCACGGCCCTCGGCCTGGAGCCGCAGGCGGCGTACGAGCGCAAAGTCCTCCCGCACTAGCCGATGCGGACGCGGTGAAACCGCGGTGCATGGCGCAGCGTCTTGATGCCCGAGACCGGGAGAACGTATCCGATTGACGCCATCTCGGGCCTGTCTGAACGTATCGAGAGAGGCTGGTTCGACATGACACGCCGGAACCGTTCCCTGTACCGCGGTGCCGCTCTGGGGATGGCCGCTGCCGCGGTGGCGCTGCTGACGAGCTGCACGCAGAACAGCGGCACTGCGCACAGCAACAATCCGAACGCAGTGCAATCGCCTTCTTCGTCGGCCGTGGCGTCCGCAGCGGTGGGTACGTCGGCCGGGCGCACTGCCGTCGGCTCCTCGGCCAAGACCACCGGCTCCTCGGCCAGGACCGGCGGCTGCCGGTCGTTGCTCGCATCGCCCACCGTCAAGGCGGGCGTCACGGCGGCCTATCGCAGACAGGCTCAACCGCCCCTCACCCACATCGCCCCGGTCAAGGGCACGTTCTACTACGGCAGTTGCGACGGGACCTTCTACGCCGGAACCCGATTCCAGCTCACTCCCGGCAGCACGGAGGCGGAGCAGGTCGCCCTGCAGGACGACGGAGCCGCGATGAAGTACTTCGTCGATCGCCCCGGCGCCGGTTGGCGCTACGTGGCCAGCGACAGTTTCCCCGCCGGCCCTCGGGGGTGTGCGGCCATCACGCAGATCCCGGCCCGACTCGCCGCCCTGTGGAACGACTGCAGGTCCACAGCGGGACAGCAGTGACGGCCGGAGCCCGCCGACACCACACACCCCCTGTCCGGTGCCGGGGGTGCGGCGCGGTCGCCGCGGCCCGCGGTCATGCGACGTCCCGCGGGTCCGGTGCCGGACCGTAGTCTTCGCCGTGATCCCTGGTCAGCGCGGCCAGCAGCTCGGGGTCGGAGTAGACCTCGGCGGTGTGCTGCCAGGCGATGAGCAACTGGGCGACGGACGCGCTGTTGCCGACCGAGTCGGCGGCACGCATGGTGTCGACCAGTTCGACGGCGAAGGCGTGGAGATCGGCCTCGGGCAGGAAACGGACCCAGGGGAAGGCATCCGGCAGTATGTCGAGGAGCAGTTCCATGCTGCCGGGCTCGCGGCGCGCCATCGCGGCCGGCATCCGGGTGGCGGCCGACACCACGGTCTGGTCCTGCTCGGCCCGCGCCGCGGTGGTGAGGACCAGATCCTCGCCGTCTCTGCGGTGCAGGAGCAGTCTCGGCGATTCCTGGAGCCGGGCAAGCGTCTGCTTGTTCTTGTTCACCAGCTCGGAAAAGTTCACGGCTGCGCTCTCGCCACTCATGACCTTGCAAATACTTCGAAACTCGGTCCAGAGCCATCACTCGAAAGGGGGGCGCATCCGGCCAGGTCTCCGGCTTCGGCAGGCCGGACACCGGTCTGCGCTTCGGCGGGCGGCCGCCTTGCCACATCCGGCGATCACGCCGACGGACTCACCTGCCGCCGGTCACCCGATCCGCCGGACAGGGCCTAGCTCGGGCGGATTGCCGCCTCGATGTGGGCGAGTTGGGCGGCGAGGATCTCTTCGAACGCGGCGCGGCGGTCCGCCCCCAGGGGACGGACGTCGCGGGCGAAGTGGGCCAGGGCGGGGAAGCGTTCGGGGGCGGCGCCCAGTACCGCGACGCGGAACAGCTCCATGCCCTGGTCGTACTCCTCGGGGGTGATGGTGCTGACCCCGGCCTCGGAGGCGATCAGTGCGGCGAGAAGGCCCGCGATCCGGTGGTAGCGCTCCGGGATCTGCTCGTCGGGCAGTCCGGACGCTCGCAGGGCCTGCAGCACCTCTTCCATGGCCGGCCGGGAACCGGTGCCGCCTGACGCGTAGCGTCCCCAGACCGCCGCGAGCTGGAGGCTCGACTCCTCGGGCAAGCCGCAGCCCCATCCCATCGACGACGCGCCTGCGGCCTTCTACCGCGTGGCGATGTACGGCTGACCGGGCGGGGCCGGCTGTCCGCGGGACCGGTGTCAGGACGAGGGGATCCAGTCCCGGTTGATGCACGGGGTCTCGATGCCGAGCGACTTCATCTGCTCGATCGGGTTGGTGTGCTCCCGGCTGGTGGCGATCTGCCCGTCCCGCAGTGTGAAAGCGTGGATGAAGTGGTTGCGGTAACGGCCCTCGGGATAGCCGGGGAAGCGGATCGTTCCCTGGCCGTCGCACTCGACCCAGATGACGGACGGGTCCTGGGTCTCGTAGAGGTGCACGTCGGACCACTGCCAGTCGGGCAGCACCTCAAGGGACAGCTCGCCATGCCGCCGCAGCATCTCGCGGCCCACGATGACGATGGGCCTGCCGATGTCGGTGTAGAACAGGGATGCGGTGCCGTCCTCGGTGTAGAGGGTGTACCGGCTGAGGCGGGCCTCGGCACCGGTGCGCAGGTACTGCTCCACGGCCCGCCGGTTGCGGGCCCGCAGGTCGTGGTGGTCGGTGAACACCGACGTGACGGGCGCGGTCTGGGGGGCGGACGAGAAAGTGATGATGTCTCCCAGGAAACTCGCAGGAACGGTGGGACTCAGGGCTGGAGCCGGCTGATCTCCCAGCCGCCGCCGACGCGTTCGTAGGACAGCCGCTCGTGCAGCCGGTCGGTGCCGTTGGCCCAGAACTCCACCGAGGCGATGTCGAGCCGGTACCCCACGAATGTCGCGGGGCGCGGCAGCGGGCGCTGGGGCTCGCCCAGCTCCAGGGCCTCGGCGCGCAGCCGGTCGAAGTGGTCGAGGCCGGTCAGCGGTTTGCTCTGCCGGGAGACCGTCGTCATCGCGTGCGTGAAGACGGCACGCGCGAACCACAGGTCCTCCGACTCGGCGTCGGACAGCTGGGTGACCGGGCCGGCGAGCGTGATCTGCTGGCTGGTCTCCCGCCAGTACAGGACGCCGGAGGCCCAGGGGTTCTCGGCGAGATGGCGGCCCTTGCGGCTGTCGGAGTGGGTGATGAACACGATCCCGGTGCCCGTCACCTTGCCGAGGTTGACGATGCGCGAGGACGTGCGGCCCTGGGCGTCGGCGGTGGCCAGGGCCAGCGCGCGGGGCTCGCGCACCCCGTTCGCGACGGCGGCCTCAAGCCACGCGTCCAGCAGGCCCATCGGCTCGGCCGGCGGCGCGAAGAACTCGGGGAAGTCCACCGCGACGGTGCCGGTCATCGACTCGGAGCGGGTGGCGGCCGCCGCCGTGCCGTTGGCGGAGACGGACTGGGTCAGGTCAGACATGGAGCACTCCTTCGATGGTGACCACACCGGGACCCGCGACCTCGACGGAGGCGACGTGGTCGCCCTCCCCGTGCGCCAGCGCGCCCATGGGAGAGGGGCGGCCGATCTCGACGCCCTGGGTGATCTCTATGCGCTGCCCGTACTCGATCAGGCCGTGCCGGGCGAGATGGATGGCGATGGGTCCCGCGGCGGAGCCGGTGGCGGCGTCCTCGACGACTCCGTACGCGGGCGAGAACATGCGGTTGCGCCACGAACTCCCCTCCCCTGCATAGCAGTTGGTCGCCATGTCGGGGAAGCGGGCCAGGGCGCGGTGATCGGGGTCCACCTTCGACAGTGCCTCGACGCTCTCCAGGCCGACGAGGACGTGCCGGGGGCCGTTGCGGTAGATCTCCACCGGGAGCGTCGAGGCGCTGATGCCGAGTGCCTCAAGGAGTTCCTCGGTGCGGTCGAAGGGCTCCCACACAGGCACCGGCTGCCGCATGCTCGTCGAGACCACCTTGCCGTCGGCGCGCTTCAGCTCGAAGGGGATCACCCCCATGGCGGTCTCGATCCGCAGCCCGTCGGCGTCGGTCCGCTGCCCGAGCGCGATGGCCGTGCCGAGCAACGGGTGTCCCGCGAAGGGCAGTTCGTTGACCGGGGTGAAGATCCGCACGTGGTGGTCCCCGCCCTGCTCGGGGGTGAGCACGAACGTGGTCTCCGACAGGTTCATCTCCCGTGCGATGCGCTGCATCTGCTCGGCGGTCAGGTCGTCGGCCCCGAAATACACCGCCACCGGATTGCCAGTGAGGGGCTCACGCGCGAACGCGTCGACGACGACGTACGTATGCATCTGATGTCTCCCACGTGTCTGATGTCGGCGGGTGCCGGGCCGGCGCTCGGGGGTGGGCGCCGGCCCACCCCCGAGCGGGGCGGGCGCCGGCCCGGCAGTTCGGGTGAGGCCGCCTCGGGCCCTCAGGCCCGGCGGGCGGCGGCCCCGGCCGGCGCGAGCAGCGCGGCCAGGCGCGTGCCCACGATGCGCGGCCCTTCCCTGGTCAGCACGGACTCCGGGTGGAACTGCAGGGAGGCGAACCGGGGGCCGCTCAGGGCGTGCACCTCCCCGGTGGCCGGGTCCCGGCTGACCCGGACCGGGCCCACGCCGTCCACCTCGAACTCGTCGTGCTCGGCGACGAGCGCGAAGGTGTTGTAGAAGCCGACGCGTTCGGCGCCGCCGAACAGGTCGATCCGCTTCTGCACGCCCTGGTTGGGCACCTCCCTGCGGCGCAGCGGCAGGCCGAGGCGCAGGCCGAGGACCTGGTGGCTGAGGCACACCGCGAAGAACGGCCGGCCTTCGCGCAGCAGGGTGTCCACCGCCGTGTGCAGGTGGCGCATCTTGGGGTGCGCCACCTCCTGCGGATCGCCCGGCCCCGGCCCCATCACGATCAGGTCGTGCCCGTCGAAGGTGTACGGCTCGTCGAAGCGGCGGACCGTGACCTCAAGGCCCAGGGAGCGCAGTTGCTGGTCCAGCATGGACGTGAAGGTGTCCTCGGCGTCCACGACGAGGACCCTGCGCCCGGCCAGCTCCGGCCGGGCCGCCGCGCGCGCCTCGGTGTCGGTGAGCCAGAAGTCGGCGATGGAGTCGTTGCGCAGCCCCAGGGCCTGGCGCACGCTGGGGTGGTCGGCGAAGCGGGCCTTCTCCTCCCCGCCCAGCGCGGCGACGACTCCGGCCGCCTTGGCGCGGGTCTCCGCGGCCTCGGACGCCGGGTCGGAGTGGCGCACGATGGTGGCGCCGACGCCGATCCCGATGCGGCCCTCGGGGCTGATGTCGGCGGTGCGGATGAGGATCGCGGAGTCCATGACCCGCTCGCCGGCGTCGTCCCGCCCGATCAGCGCCGCCGCCCCGCTGTAGTAGCCGCGGCCGCCGGGCTCGTACTGCGTGATGATCCGGCAGGCGCTCTCCAGCGGGCTGCCGGTGACCGTGGGCGCGAACATGGTCTCGCGCAGGATGTCGCGTACGTCGCGGCCGGTGTGCCCCTCGATGAAGTACTCGGTGTGCGCGACCCGGGCCATCTCCTTGAGGTAGGGGCCCACGACCCGGCCGCCGCCGGGGCAGATCCGCGCCATCATCTTGAGTTCCTCGTCGAGGACCATGTACAGCTCGTCGGTCTCCTTGCGGTCGCCGAGGAACTCCAGGACGCCCGAGAGCGTGGGGCCGGACGACGGGTAGCGGTAGGTGCCGCTGATGGGGTTCATGACCGCCGTACCGCCCTGGAGGCTGATGTGCCGCTCGGGCGAGGCACCGACGAGCGTGCGGGTGCCGGTGTGGATCAGGAAGGTCCAGTGGGCACCGGACTCGCGCTGCAGGAGCCGGCGGAACAGCGCGGGGGCGCTGCGCGGCCCGTAGTCCGTGATGTCGGCGACGAAGGTGCGCTTGATGACGAAGTTCGCGCCCTCCCCGGTGCCGATCATCTCCTTGACGATGCGGCGCACGACCTCCTCGTACGCCTCGTCGTCCACGTCGAAGCCGCCGCCGGCCAGCGGGGTCGGTACGTCGGGGATGCGGGCCAGCGCCTCCTCAAGGGGCAGCCGCTGCTGGCCGGTGACGGTCATCGCCACCAGCGGGGTGCCGTCGTCGGCGCAGGCGAAGCCGCGTTCGGTCAGCTGCCGGTACGGCATGACGACGAGGACCTCGTGGCGCGCGCCGGTGCCGTCCGCCGGGCCCTCGGGCAGCGCGATGTCGGCCAGGGAGGCGGGCAGGGACACCTCGCCCGTCAGCACCTCCACGGCCCCGGGGCCGGTCGCACCGGGCCGGTGCAGCAGGGCGTAGGGCTGCGCCGGGCCGTTCAGCGCCTGGTCGAGCAGATCGGCGTAGGTCATGCGAACACCTCCTTGGCGGTGACGACGCGGGCGCAGCGCTCCGCGGCGTAGGTGAGGGCCGAGCGGTGGTAGTCCTGCGAGAAGTCGGCCGTGGCGTCGGCGACGAAGAACGTCTGGATGTCGTTCGTGAATGCCTCGACGGCGGTGGCCAGCACACCGACGTGGGCGTACACACCGCACAGGATGAGCTGGTCGCGGCCCGCGGCCCGCATCCGCTGGAGCAGGTCGGTCCTGAAGAAGGCGCTGTAGCGCCACTTGGTGAGCAGCCAGTCGTGTGCGGCCGGGGCGAGGGCGTCGACCACCTGGCGGTCCTCGGGCGAGGTCCGCATGCCCGGACCCCAGAAGTCCTTGAGCAGACCGCGCTGTTCGTCGGTCATGCCGCCGGGCTGGGCGGTGTAGGCGACGGGGACGCCGAGCGCGGCACAGCGCTCGCGCAGCTCGGCGGCGTGACGGATCAGGTCCTGGCGCAGGGGGTCGGGGAACGGCTTGAGGAAGTAGCGCTGCATGTCGTGGACGAGAAGGACCGACCGGTCGGGCTCGGCCTTCCAGGGCACGGCGGCCGGCGGCAGGTCGCCCTCGGCGGGCAGCGGGTAGGCGGAGATGGGGGGTATGCCGGTCATGGCTTCGGTTCCTGTTCCTGCTCGGTGCGTGGGGGGTCAGGCGGCCCAGGACGAGATCACGGACACGGCCTGCCACGGCGTGAGGCGGGGGTCGCAGAAGGTGGTGTAGCGCTCGCCGACGGAGCCGAGGTCGGCCTCGGTGGCGGCGCACTCCGTGACGTCGTCGGGCGTCGTCTCCAGGTGCAGGCCGCCGGGGACGCCGCCGGCGTCGCGTACGGCGGTCACGAAGCGGGAGACCTCCAGGGCGAGGGTCTCCACGAGCCGGGTCTTGTGGCCGCTCGGCGCGGTGACGGTGTTGCCGTGCACCGGGTCGGTGAGCCAGATCGCCGGGTGACCGGCCTCGCGCACCGCCTCGACCAGGCGCGGCAGCCGGTCGGCGACGTTGCCGGCGCCCATCCGCGCGATCAGGGTGAGCTTGCCCGGGTCGCGCCAGGGGTCGAGCCGCTCGCACAGGGCCAGCAGCTCCTCGGGCTCCATCGAGGGTCCGACCTTGCACGCCACCGGGTTGGTCACCTGCGAGAGCATGGCGACGTGGGCGCCGTCGGCCTGGCGGGTGCGCTCGCCGATCCACGGCCAGTGGGTGGAGCCGAGGAACAGCCGGCCCTGCTCGTCGATGCGGAGCATGGGGATCTCGTAGTCGAGGAGCAGCGCCTCGTGGCTCGTCCACACCTGGGGGCTCGCCACGTCCCGGCCCGCGGCACGCTCACGCCAGCCCAGGTGGTCGATCACGTCGCTGGCGGCCATGTAACCGGTGAGGATGCGCAGCGGGTCGGCCCGGCGGATCTCGGCGTCCGGCTCCGGGCCGTTGACCATGTGGCCCCGGAACACGGGGAGTTCGACGCCGTCGATGTCCTCGGTGGGCTTGGACCGGGGCTTGGCGAACTGCCCCGCGATGCGGCCCGCGCGCAGGACGGGCCTGCCGGTGATCAGGCCGAGCGTCCCGGCGAGCAGGTCGAGCACCGCCACCTTGCGCGCGACGTGCTCGGGCCGGCACTCCTGCGGATCCTCGGCACAGTCCCCGGACTGCACCACCAGGGCCTCGCCGGCGGCCACGGCGCCGAGCAGGGTGCGCAGGGTGGCCACGTCGTCGGACTGTACGAGGGTGGGGCGGGTGGCGAGTGCCTCGCCCACGCGGCTCAGTTGGAGAAGATCGCTCCACTGGGGCTGCTGCAGCGCCTCGCGGACACGTATCTCGTCGATGACGTCCTTCGCGACGTCCTTCATGGGTACTCCGATCCAGAGGTTGTCGTTCGCGTCAGCCGTCCGGTCAGGTGGGGATTCCCGTGCGCTTGATCTCGGGGACGGGGATGCCGAGGGCCCGCAGCTGCTGGAAGGGGTTCATGAACTCGCGCTGCCGCTTGATCTTCCCGTTCTCGAACTCGAACGAGTGCAGGAAGTGGTTCTCGTAGTAGCCCTCCGGATAGTCCCCGAAAAGGATCTTTCCGTGGCCGTCGCACTCCACCCAGAAGTGGTTGGGGTCGTCGGTCTCGAAAATCCGGACGTTGTACCACTCCCAGTCCGGGAAGCACTTCAGGGACCAGACGGCGTGCTCGCCGAGCCGGTCCCGGCCGTGGGTGGCGACGGGCGAGCCGGTGTCGGTGGTCCACAGACCGCCGACGCCGTCCTCGGTGAACAGCTCGTGCCGGCGCAGCCGGTCCTGGCCCCTGGTGTTCATGTACTGCTCGACGATGGCGCGGTTGTGGCTGCGCACCTCGGCATCGTCGGCGAATGCGTCGGTGCGTGCAGTGGTGTCTGCGGATTCGGACACAGTGGACCCCTGTGTGGTGTCGGAGAGTGAAGGAAAGATGAGCAGCCGAAGCCCCGTCAGAGCGAGGGGGCTGATGCGGGAGGGGCAGCGACAAGGGCTTGCCCGTACAGGCCGGCGAACAGAGTGCCGGCTCACTGCCCCACACATGGGCTCAGACTGAGCTCACACATGTTCCGGGCAGGAGGGATGTACACAAATGGTGACACATGCCAACTCTTCCCAACAATATCCCCTTGGGGTGACCTGGATCACCCCAACGGGACTGCGTGTGGCGGGAGTTGAGCATCGCGCGCGCGTCACGACGTCCGCTGCGTCGCACTGATCGCCATGACGGTCAGCTGGTGCTTCGCGAAGTCGGTGGCGCTGCTCGCCCGCAGCGCGGCGAGCGCCCTGTCGGTACGGCGCTCGATGTCGCGTTCGACATGCTCCACCGCGCCCACCTCGGTGATGACGGCACGCATGGCGGTGAGCTCGTCGTCGGTGAGCGGCGTGCCGATCTTGGTGCGGAGGAACTTCGCCGCGTCCGGGTCCTGCTCGTCGGCATACTTCAGCGCCGCCGCGAACAGGGTGGTGCGCTTGCCCTGGATCAGGTCGCCGCCGGACGGCTTGCCGGTCTCCTCCGAGGAGCCGAACACACCCAGGATGTCGTCGCGCAGCTGGAAGGCGACACCGATCTCGTCCCCGAACGCGCGGTAGGCGGCGATGAGTTCGGCGTCCGCGCCGGCGATCGCGCCGCCGATGTGCAGCGGGCGCGCCACTGTGTAGGAGGCCGTCTTGTACTGGTTGACCCGCAGCGGCGTGTCGATGTCCTCGTCGCCCGAGACCTCGGCCGTCAGGTCGAGCATCTGTCCGTGCAGGACCTCGGTGCGCAGGCCCGACCACACCGGGGACACCCGCGTCAGCGCCGGTACCGGCAGCCCGGAGGTGTGGACCAGGTCGTCGGCCCATCCCTGGGCCATGTCTCCGATGAGGATCGCGGCGCCCGTACCGTACAGTTCCGCGTCGCCGGTCCAGCACAGCTCCCGGTGCCGGTCGGCGAAGATCACATGCGCGGCGCGGGCGCCACGGCGGGTCGGGGCCGCGTCGATGACGTCGTCGTGGACGAGGAGCGAGGCGTGGAGCAGCTCCAGCGCGGCACAGACACGCACCACCGCGTCGGCCGTGGGGTCCTGCGCGTCGCCCCCGGCGCCGATCCAGCCGAGCCATGCGAAGGTGGGCCGTACACGCTTGCCGCCGCGCAGCACATAGGTCTCCAGCTCGGTGACCGCGTCGGCGCAGGCCGCACCGATCTCCGCGGCCTCCGTGCGGCGGTCGGCGAAGAACCGGCGCAACGCGTCCTCGACGGCTTCCACGGGGCAGATTCGGGTGCTGGTCATTGCGTCAACTTCCCTAAGTCTCTGAGGCCATCACCGAGCCGTTCACGAGTTTTTCCGTACTGGCCCGAGTATTGGCGAAGGGACTTGAGGTCCGGTTGAGTTCTGTTCGCCCGGGCACGTGCCGCACCGCCGATTCTGGAACCGTGCTGCAACTGAACTCGAACTTCCCTTGTCCGCAGGGGACTTGGCGATCGTGCCGGACCTAGGATGGGTCGCGAGAACCCCCCTTCCGAGGCGTGCCCGCTGCTCATCCCCCGTCGGCGGGCACGCCTTTCGGTGAGCGAACCGGGTGACGGCCGCCCGCAGCCAGCCCCGAGGAGCCGGTGTGACCAGAGCTGAGGAGTTCGCGAGGCTACGGCCGCTGCTGTTCGCGATCGCCTACCGGATCCTGGGCGATGCGCGTGCGGCTCACTACGCGGTACAGACGGCCCGGCTGCGCTGGACGGCGCAGCCGACGGGGCCCGCGTCCGTCGAAGGGCATCTGGCGGCCGACATCACCCGGATCGCGGCCCGGGCCCTGCACTCGGCCCGTGTCACACAGGGCGAGCTGGTCGGGCCGCTGCTCACCCGCGTGGTGACGGACCCGGACCGTCCGGCGGACCTGGAGGAGTCACTGTCGCTGTCGGCCCTGATGGTGCTGGAGCGGCTGTCCCCGCTCGAACGCGCCGTCTTCGTGCTGCGGGAGGCGTTCGGGTGCGGCCACGCGCAGATCGCGTCGGCCCTCGGATGCTCGCAGGAGGCGAGTCGCCGCATCGTCGCCGCTGTCGCCGCGGTCAGCGACGGCGGCCGTGCTCCGCTGCCCTGGCCCACATGCGTCACGGGCGCCTGGAACATCGCCAGGCTGCTCACCGCGATCGTCCCGCCGCTGCTGCGGGTGGGCGTCACCCTGGAGGAGTGCCAGGTGAACGGCCGCCCCGGGTCGGTCTTCCGGGGCCGGGACGGCGCGGTCCTGCAGGCCATAGCGCTCGACGCCGGCGACGGACGGGTACAGCGCATGCACCTGGTCGCCCCGCCCGCCGGGGCCGGGCACGCCGATCCGGTGGCCGAGGCCTGCGCCGTCCTCCGCGAGGCCGGCCGGGCGGACTGAGCTGCCCGGCCGGGCCCACGAGGGGCATGACCAGGACCGGGTCATGCCCCCGACGTGCCCCTCCCGTTTCCGGCAGGGCGGTGGAGTCAGCGGTGCGGTGCGAGGGCGCGCCGGGCGCTCCAGGAGTCCTGTACGGCCCGGTGGATCTCGGGCGCCGCGGTCGACCGGTTGAGCGTGATGTAGTGCAGTCCGGGAGCCCCTTCGGCAAGGAGGCGCTCGGCCATGGCGGTGGCGTACTCGACTCCGATGCGATGCCCCTGCGCGGGATCGTCCCGCACGGCCTCCAGGCGGTGCGCGAGCTCCTCGGGAAAGGCAGCCCCGCTGAGTTCGGCGAAACGGCCGATCTGGCGGGCGTCGGTGGCCGGCATGATCTCCGGGATGATGGGGATGTCACAGCCCACGGCGGCCACCCGGTCGCGCAGCCGCAGATAGTCCTCGACGTGGAAGAACATCTGGGTGATGGCGTAGTCGGCGCCGGCCCGGCACTTGGCGACGAAGTGACGGATGTCGCTGTCCCAGTCACGGGACCGCGGATGACGCTCGGGGAAGGCCGCGACACCGATGCTGAAGTCGCCCAACTCCCTTACCAGAGAGACCAGTTCGTGGGCGTAGGTGAAGCCGTCGGGGTGGGCGACCCACGGTGCGTTCGGGTCGCCCGGCGGATCCCCGCGCAGGACCAGGACGTCCCGGACCCCGGCGTCGGCGTACTGGCCGATGATGTGGCGCAGTTCTGCCACCGAGTGTCCGACCGCGGTGAGATGGGCGACGGGCCGCAGCGTCGTCTCGGTCGAGATCCGTTTCGTCACCTCGACGGTACGGTCCCGCGACGAACCCCCCGCGCCGTAGGTGACCGACACGAAGTCCGGTGCCAGCCGCTCGACCTGGCGGATCGCGTGCCACAGGTTGCGCATCCCGGCGTCCGTCTTCGGCGGGAAGAACTCGAAGGAGATGGAAGGGGTCCGACGGTCGAGGACCTCGCGCAGCGTCGTCACGGCCGGCCTCCGGTGCTGGTCGCGCCCAGGACGAGGGCGAGGGGTTCGGCCGCGCCGGGGCCGTAGGCACGCTCGACGACGGCGGACAGCTCGCCCCGGTCGACCTCGTGGCACTGCGACCCCACCGCGCCGAGGGCCACGGAGGCCAGCGCACAGCCCAGGCGGGCCGCGGGTTCGAGCGGCACCCCAAGGCTGACGGCGGCCAGGAACCCGGCGCGGAACGCGTCGCCGACCCCGGTCGGGTCGAGCGTCTCGGCGTCGTGGACCGCGGGGACGACGAGGGGGGCCGATCCGGCGCGTTCGATGCGCACACCCTGTGCGCCCAGGGTGGTGACCCAGACGCCGACCGCGGCGAGGACGTCACCGTCGCTCCAGCCCGTGCGCTCCTTGAGCAGGGCGGCCTCGTACTCGTTGGTGAACAGCCAGGCGGCGCCGTCCGCCAGGTCGCGGACCTGGTCACCGTCCAGGCGGGCCAGCTGCTGCGAGGGATCGGCGGCGAAGGGGATGCCGAGGGCCCGGCAGGCGGCGGTGTGGCGCAGCATCGCCGCTGGATCGTCGGGCGAGACCAGGACGAGCCCGGGACGCTCGGATCCGGCTGCGGTTGCGGTTCCGGTTGCGGTGAGCAGTGCGCCCAGGTCGATGTCGCAGGCCTCCGCCATCGCGCCCGCGTAGAACGCGGCGATCTGGTTGGCCTCATCGTCGGTGATGCACAGGAAGCGTGCCGTCTGCCGCTCGCCGGAGACCCGTACGCCCGCGGTGTCGACACCGTGGTCCTTCAGCCACACCTCGTACTCGGCGAAGTCGGAGCCGACTGCTCCGACCAGCAAGGGAGACAGTCCGAAGCCGCCGAGCCCGTAGGCGATGTTCGCCGCGACCCCGCCCCTGCGCACCTCCAGCCGGTCGACGAGGAAGGAGAGCGAGAGATGGGCGAGCTGGTCGGGCAGCAACTGCTCGGTGAACCGCCCGGGGAAGACCATCAGATGGTCGGTGGCAATGGATCCGGTCACCGCAATGCGCACGAGGTCTCCTTCGGTCGCTTGGGTCGCTCCGTTTCGCGGGCGAGTCCACCCGTGTCCCCGTCACGATGCCCAGCCCCGAACGAGCCGGGCTCGAAACACGATGGACCCGGCGCGGAACCGCCGGTAGCTGCCTGCGGAGTGGAACGACGCCGCAGCTCATACGGCGCGCACGCACCACAACAGCGACCGAAGCGACCGAAGCCTCCGGTCATGCGCTCCACGGCCGGAGTTTGTGAGGATTGCGGACGGCCCAGATCCGCTGGATACGGCCGTCGGTCACGGCGAAGGCGAGCACGGACAAGGCGATGCCGTCGCGCTGTACGACGAGTCCGGGCTGGCCGTTGACAGCGCACTCCAGGATCGAGACGCCTGGCAGGCCGGCGAGGTCGACGAAGGTGCGGGCGACCTGTTCGCTGCCGTGGACGGGTTCGAGGGTGGCGTTGACGATACCGCCGCCGTCGGCGACGGCCAGGACGTCGGGGTCGAGCAGCCCGATCAGGGCCTTGATGTCCTGGGCCTCCCACGCCTGCCGGAAGTCACTGACCACCTCGGCGCGTTGGGCGCTGGAGGCGCTGGGGGTCTGTGCGTCGCGGATACGACGACGGGCGCAGGAGGCGAGCTGGCGGCAGGCGGCCGGGGTGCGGCCGACGATGTCGGCGATGTCGTCGAAGGGGTAGCGGAAGACGTCGTGCAGGACGAAGGCGACGCGTTCGGCCGGGGTGAGCGATTCCAGTACGACGAGGAAGGCCATGGTGACGGACTCGTCGAGGGTGACCCGGTCGGCCGGATCCACGGCGGAGCTGCCGGTGCGGGAGCTGACCCACCGGGTACGGTCGGGAACGGGCTCGGGCAGCCACTGGCCCACATACGTCTCCCGCCTGGCCCGTGCCGAGCCGAGCAGGTCCAGGCAGATACGTCCGGCGACCTTGGCGAGCCAGGCCCCGGGCGACTCGATGGCCTCCTGCTGAACCGGCGTCATGGCATACCAGCGGGCGCACGTCTCCTGCACGACATCCTCGGCATCGGCCAGCGAACCCAGCAGCCGGTACGCCAGATTGATCAGCGCACGCCGCTCACGCATGACCGCGCCCAGGCTCGGATCCAGTCGTTCGTCTCGCTGCGGGGATCGGGTGCTCATGGTGTCGACATCTCCTCACATCGCATCTGCCGTCACCTGTCCGACGGGACAGCACCGCGAACTGTCAGGCGGCGCGGACATCACCTCACAGTCCGCGGCCCCACGTCGTCGTAGTACTCGGCAACGCATTCCGGGTGCACAGGAGGGACTGGATCATGAGTAGGACCATCACGTTCGCAGTGGCGGGAGCAACCGGACGGCTGGGACGCCACATCGTCGACGTCCTCACGGAACGGGGCTACGAAACCGTGCCGATGTCACGGGCCTGCGGAGTGGACATCGTCACCGGTCAGGGCCTTGCCGAGGCACTCACCGGGGTCGACGTCATCATCGACGCCGCGTCCTGGCCCGCCTCCGACCAGCAGGCCGCAGCAGAGTTCTTCCACGCATCCACCCGTGCCCTGCACGAGGCCGGCCGGAAAGCGGGCGTCAGCCACATCGTCGTCGCCTCCGTCATCGGCGCCGACCGGTTCGCCGCCGGCTTCCTGGCCGCCAAGCAGGTGCACGAGCAGCTCAGCCTGGCCGGTCCGCTACCGGCCCGCATCCTGCGCGCCGCGCAGTTCCACGAGTACGTCGCCGAGCACCTGGACCGGCAACAGGACGGCGTGGCCCACATCCCGGCCTGGCCCAGCCAGCCCGTGTCCGCCCGCACGGTGGCCGAGGCCCTGGCCGACCTGGCCCTCTCCCCCGACGCCCCCGCACACCCCACCCCCGAAACCCCGATCCCGGAAATCGCCGGCCCCCGCAAGGAAACCCTGGCCGAGGCAGCCGCCCTCCTCGGCGCCCGCCGCGGCATCCGGGTCATCGCCGTCGACACCCCGGACGCGAACGACCCTGACGCGGAGACCTACGCGGGCGGCGGCCTGCTGCCCAGCCCGCATGCGAAGCTGGCGGGGCCCAGCTTCGAGGAGTGGGTGGCGAGCCGGGGTTGAGCACTGGTCGAGCTTGGGCGGGGCGGGCATCGCCGTCTTTGGGAGGAGTCTGGCGTGGCAACCTCGCCTCCGCGCTCAAGCCGATCTCCGTCGGCTTCGTGCTCATCGGTGTCCCCGGTGTCCGGCTCAGCAGCTCGGGCCGCTGAGCCGGGCACCGGAAACGGCTACCCGCAGAACGCGTTCTTCGGCAGACCCGCGCACGGACGCCGCATGCTGACCTGCGGGGCAGACGACGCCAGTTCGAGGCGGGTCCGCTGCGGATAGGCCGCGTCCGGGACCGGGCAGGGGCCGAAGCCCGCCGCGCACACCAGCTCGCCGGCGAGCAGCTGGTCGTCGCCGACCCCCGCGCCCTGGCCGCACGGCGGGCCGTCCACCGCACGGCTCTGGATCGACGCCGGGTCGCTGGTCGGCGCGCCACCGCCGGTCCCCCGGTTCCCGAAGAAGCAGTTGTGCGGGGCCGTCGTCGACTCGTTGGCAAGGTCCCCGTTGGTCGGGTTGCCGAAGGAGCCGTTGCCGCTGAACTGGTTGGCCGCCACCACGTTCCCGTAGGAGAGGAACACGCAGACGCCGGTCAGCTGCACCCCGCCCTGGCAGTGGCTCAGCGGCGGCGGGGTCTCGCTGTCGGGGAAGTCGTGCAGCACGACGCCCCAGCTGCCCTGCCGCTCGATCCGGTTGCCGCGGATCGTGTCGCCGTGACCGCCCGAGATCTCGATGCCGGCGCCGATGGCGCCGGCCAGCCCGGACACCGGGACGTTCGGGTTGTTGTTCTCGTGGATGAAGTTGTGCTCGATGAAGGTGCACGAGCGCTGTGGTGCGCCCACGCAGCTGCCGTCCTGAGGTGGGGGCGCGTCGTCGTTGTTGAGCGAGTTGACGACGATGCCGGTGCGGTTGTTGTCGAACTCGGAGTCGCTGATGGTGTAGCCGCCCGAGTTGGTGCCGGAGAAGCCGATGGCCGAGTTCTGGCCGTGCGCGTCGGTCAGCGTCACCCCGCAGATGTTGCGGCAGGCGCCCACGTAGTAGTCGGAGTCGCCCATGTTGGACGCATAGGTGTGCGCGATCTCCGCCGGGCCCGTCGCGTTGGACGCGAAGATCCCGTACTGCGCCATCGACGCGCTCGGGTCGGCCGAGCCGTAGCCGGAGGTCGCGGTCAGATAGGCGCCGTGGTAGCCGTGCAGACCGATCTGCCCGCTGCCGTCGCCGCCGTTCCACCAGATCTGGTTGCCGCCGCTGCCGTCGGTGCCGGAGAGGTAGTTGCAGACGGTGAGGTTCTCGATGGAGACGTCGTCGGCCTTGGAGACTTCGATGCCGCTGCGGCCTGTGGTGTCCTTCAGCGTCGAGTCGGCCGGGCACGGCTGCGCCGCGCTGCCGTTGCTGCCGTCGACGACCACCCGGTTGCGGTCCAGCCCGCGGATGTGGATGCCGGGCGTGGTGATCAGCACGCCCGCCTCCTTGGTGGCCTTCTCGTGGTAGACGCCGGGCCAGACGAGCACCCAGTCGCCTGTGCGTGCGGCGTCGACGGCGGCCTGGATGGTTCCGTACTGGTGCGTCGAGCTGCTCGGGCAGCTGACGGTGCTGGCGTTGCAGACGAGCAGCACCTGCGGATCTTCCCGGTCGTGTGCGGCCGCCGCGGGGGCGACCCCGCCCGCCGTCAACGCCAGGGTGCCGAGCAGGGCCGGCAGGAGTCTGTTGCGTCGCGGGGCTGACCTCTGTCCCACAGCAATCCTCCGTCACTCACGTTAGCTGACGTAATGTCAGATCGACTCAGCCTCCGAGCCCACCCAGGGGAAGTCAATCAGCCACGCAGAGCCGCCCCCGTGCGAAGTCTTCACCCGAATCCGCAGGTGGGAGAACCGATGACTCGTTGTCAGATCCGCGGATCGTGCCAGGCTGAGAGCGCCTCGGCCCTGCAGTCGCCGTGTCTGCCAGTCCGGCCGTTGTCAGTGCCTGCAGGCAGGATCACCGGCATGACACCGTTGCTTCTCACCGACATCGAACGAGCCGTTCGCAGCAGTTGGAGTGCCGAGACGTGCACGCCTGAATACCGATCGCGCTGGACCGAGGACAATCCGGCCCGGGATCAGTGCGGGGTGACCGCCATGGTGCTCAATGACCTGCTGGGAGGCGAGTTGATTCGCGGAGAGGTCCACGTCGCCGGAGAGCGTGTGGACTACCACTGGTGGAACCGCCTGGGCATGGGCATCGAGATCGACCTCACCCGCGAGCAGTTCGGACCCGAGGAGATCGTCACCGGAGGCATCGTGATTTCCCGCCCGCCGGTGACCGAATGGCGCAGGCTCCGTGAGGAGTACGAGCTGCTCCGCGACCGCGTCCTGGAGAAGCTCGATCGGCAGCAGGCGACGGCCTCAGCGGCGGTCCCTCGCCAGCCGGCTTGAACCATGTTCGACTGATCCGCCGTTCCCTGACGAGGGAGCCTGCCGGGCCGGTTGCGGACGCCTGGAGCGTCACGTAGGGCTCTTCGCGTACGGTCCCTCGCCCGCGCGGCATACGGCGCACGGGAGCCTGGGGCCCGTCCGGGGCGTCGTCGTCAGGTGAGGGAGAAGAATGAGCGGCATGACCATGGTGAAAGGCATCGATGCCCGCGGTATGCAGCACTGCGAGACCACGGCGCTGGGCGTGCTGCTGCGGCATGAGGGACTCGACGTGTCTGAGCCCATGCTGTTCGGGCTCGGCTCCGGGCTGTCCTTCATCCACTGGGACAGCAAGGGCATGGGTTTTCCCTTCCTGGGAGGCCGGGTCAAGCCGTTCGAGCTCACCAGGAACCTCGTCGCCGTACTCGGGCTTGAGCTGCTGGCCGCGGAAACCGTCGTGGCCATGTACGGCTACGACGAACAGGACGCCTACCTGGTGGACACCGACCCGCAGGGCGGCATCGCGATCGAGAAGATGAGTTCCAGGTCCGGGCGTTCACCGGTACGTCCTGATGGACCACGGCAACGAACCGCTCGGGCAGTTGTCCTCACCTGACGCCTCCGCACACGTTGGCGGAACGGCGGGCAGGGCGTCCTGGTCGAGCGGGAGGCGGGTCGAGCGGCGGGAGTGGCCTGATGGTGCAGGTGATGGCTGCCTCGCAGATCGCTGGCAGCGAAGGGAACATCGGAATTACCCTCGGGCCGCAAGGTCCCAACCCTCGGTAACGGCAGAGCGAGGAGAGTCGTGGAAGAGCAGACGCTGCAGGACCGGGTCAGCCCCGAAGTGCAGGCCCGCATCCAGGGGAGCTTCGATCGGCAGGGGCTCATGCGCCATCTGGGCGCCCGCATCACGCACATCGCTCCCGGCCGAGTGCATATCACGCTGCCCAGGCGGACGGAGGTCGCCCAGCAGCACGGGTACATTCACGCCGGCGCCACCAGCGCCATCGCCGACAGTGCCGGCGGTTACGCGGCCTTCACGCTCTTCCCCGAGGACTCCTCGGTGCTCACCGTGGAATACAAGATCAACCTCCTGGCCCCCGCCGTGGGCGACCACATCGAGGCGGTGGGTACCGTGCTGAAGTCCGGCCGGACGCTGACGGTGTGCCAGCTGCACGTCTTCAGCGTGAGCGAGGGACACAAGACACTCGTCGCCACCGGGCAGCAGACACTCATCTGTCTCGAATCACGGCCCGACCACTGAGGGGACCGGTGCCGGCCTGCTCAGGCGGGTCTCGGATCCGTCGTCCCAGGGCCACCTGGTCGCGCACCGGCCGGGCGAGCGCGCCTGGCTCGTGGAGCCCGTCCCGTCCGGGAAGCAGGCGTCAGGGGGTATCTCTTGCGGATCGCCACGCAGCCCGGATGCCGATGCCCGCGTCACTCACCCGGACGGCTCCGGGGCGGAAGGCCGGCGGGCGGCAGTGCCCGTCGGCCGCGAGGTGAGACTCCGTGGTCAGACCGCCGCGGGACCGTCCGAGGGCATGATGCTGCAGCTCGCTGTTCCGGAGCCCCTCATGCCGGCCCGGACAGCGTGCCGGGGCGCCGACGACGGCGGAGTTCACCGCAACCGGCCGGTCCGCGTCACCGACGCCCGGTCCACGTGGTCACCGGCCACCCCCTTCGGTGTCCGGTCCGATGACAACGGCTGGATCCGGTCCTCCGGTCCCCTCGGGCATCGCTCAGCGGCGCGCCAGGTCGGCGATCCGGTGATCTGAAAGAAGCGCTCTGGCGGTCGCGCGGCGCTGTTCCAACGACTCCGTCAGGTCGATTCCGGTGAGCGCCGCCACCTGCCGTACGGCTTCGTCCGTCCGGCCGCCGCCGGCCACCCCGCCCAGCAGGACTCGGGGCTGGAAGCCATCGGTGACCGGATGAACCCACGCGACCCCGGGGGCGGTGACGAGCGAGGCGAGCGCCTCCGGCGGCAGGTCGGCCGGCAGGGCCCGGTCCACGGCCTCCGCACGTGCCACTTCGGGCAGGGACGCCAGTCCGCCGAGTGCGGCCCTGACGGCCAGTTCGGTGGAGGAGAAACCGTTGCCGACGGCGAAAACTCGGGAGATGGCGCTCACGCGCGGGTTGCATTCCAGGACACAGGCCCGGCCGTCGGCGCCGACGACGAATTCCACTTCGGCGATGCCTTCATGGCCGGCCGCGGCGCACAGTCGCACCGCTCGGTCGGCCAGCGCGGCCGGTACAGGCCCGGCCGGTGCCAGGCGCAGCCGGTGCAGAGGGTGCCCGCCTTCCTCGGTGCCGCCCTTCACCGCCCAGCCGAGAACCAGGTGCTGCCCGTGGTGCGTCAGCACCTCGACGCTGATCTCTTCACCGGCGACGAACGCCTCCACCACGACGGGGTGTTCACCGTAGGCGTCCAGTGCCGCGTCCAGCTCGTGCGGTGTGGCGGTCTGGCTCTGGCCGCGGCTCGCCCAGCCTTCCGGGTCCTTGACCAGCACCCGGCCGTACCGGCCGAGCAGTTCGCTCGCCCGGCGCCGCAGCAGTGCGTCGGACGCCGGGCCCCACACCCCGTCGGCGACATCGATGGCCAGGCGCTCGCACAGGTCCCGCGTGCGGCCCTTGTGCAGCAGGGTGGCAAAGGCGGCGGCGGTGCGTTCCGCGTCGTCGGCGCGGCCGCGGGCGTGCCCGTAGCGGCGCGCGGCCTCGGCGTCGCGCCGTACCAGAGCGTCCGGATCGGCGCAGTGCACGATGTGTTCGGGGCCGTGCTCGGCCAGCAGGGCGGCGAGCTCCGAGGCGGTGGCGTTCTCGGGTACCGGCGTGAACAGGCTGGGCCCGAGGGCGTCTTCGGGGCCGCCCGGCGGGTCGGGGGGCGTGCTGAGGATCTGCACGCCGGCCTTGGCGCACAGTTCGACGGTGCCGCGCCACGCGGGCTCGGTCAGCCGCCGGGGGTTGCCGCTGCGCAGCAGCACTACCTCGGTCACCGCAGTCTCCTCGGACAGGTTGATGCTGGGTCCGACCATGCCACCGTGCCACGCGTGTGCGTCGCGTGACGACCGGATCCGGACGGCTTGCCCGGGGCCGCCCCGAGGCCGCCTCGGCTCCGTTTCGCGCCCCGCGCCGCGATCGGGTCCCGCCGGTCCCGCCGTGGACCGGCGTCCTGGGGCACTGCTGTCACCGCTCCTTGAGGCCTGTGAGGGAGAGCTGGCGGCCGGCGGCGAGGGCCAGTTCCCGTTCCAGTACGGGGCGGGATGGACCCCAGCCGAGCACATAGCCGACGCGGTCCCAGTTGCCCGCCGGCTCGGCGTATATGCGGCCCACTTGCCCGCTCTGCACGGCGATGCGTACCGTCTCCAGGCCCTGGAGGACGTCGACGGGGCGTGCGTATCCGGTGACCCGGCCCGTGCCCAGCGAGAACCGCACCCCGGCGACCGCCGCATTCTCCCCCGTCGGTTCTCCTGCCGGCGTCTGACGTCCTGTGGCCAGAGCCGCGAGTTCCCGGTAGAGGTCCCGGCCATGGGTGCGTTCGACGAGTTCGGGAATGCAGTCCCCGGCCGGACGCACCGCCATCTCGACCGGCACCGGACCACGGTCGGTGAGCTTGACCTCCAGATGGATGACCGCGTCGATCACCCCGAAGGCCTTGACCAGGGCGTCCGCCAGGGCGGGGACGTTCTCGCGCAGGGCCTGTTCGCCGGCCGAACCGGGGGTTTCCCGCTCCGGTGCGGCGACCAGGTGACGGCGCTCCAGGAAGCAGTCGTCCCCGATCACGTCCTTCTCCGTGACGCTGGAGTGCGCGATGCGCCCGTCGCGCACCACGGCCTCGTAACTGATCTCCGAGCCGGTGAGGAACTCTTCGGCCAGAAACGTCTCGTGGCCGCGGGCGCGGATCGCCTCGCAGGCCGCGAGCGCCTCGTCGGCGCCGGTCACGCGGGCCACCGAGGCGGATCCTCCCGCGTCCACCGGCTTGACCACGCACGGGCCCGTTCGTGCGGTGACGAACTCGGCGATCTCGTGCGGGTCGCCGGCGGCGTGGTGGGCCACGGTCGGCAGGCCGTGCTCGGCGGCCACCTCGCGTTGGCGCCGTTTGTCACGCGCCAGCCGTGCCGCGTCCACCCCGGCGGTGGGCAGCCCGAGCCGCTCGGCGACCAGGGCCGCGGTGATCTGGCACTCGTCGGAGAGCGTGGTGACGCCGTGGTACCGGGAGGCGAGGGCGCACAGCGCGTCCAGATCGGGTCGGGCGCTGTCCCGGACCTCCTCGGGCAGCGACTGTTCGGCGAGATGGTCGTAGCGCGCGTAGGAGAAGCCGTCCACCAGGGTCACCGCCAGCCCGTCGGCGGCCCAGCGGTAAAAGGCCCGCTCACGCTGGTTGCCGGCGCCGAGCACCAGCAACTTCAGCCGTTCGGACATGCTCCGGCCTCCTTGAACACGCCGGTGATGGTGAACGCCCCTGCCGTGTCGTGGATTTCGTTCTCCCATGCGGCGGCCCTTCGCCATGCCGCGGCCCGCAGCCCGTCCGGGTCGTCGACTGCCCCCGGCCCCAACAGCGTGATGGTCGGGGCGAGTACGGCACCGCGCAGGAGCTTGGCCCGGTAACTCTCCATACCGAGGTGGACCTCACGCAGGCCGTGCCGGTAGGCGTGGTCGATGGGCAGGTAGGTGGTGAGGTTGAAGTACTCGAACGCTCCGGCCAGGCGCGGGTAGTCGAAGCCGGCCATGCGTACGTGGAGTGCATCGTGCCAGGGGTAGACCAGGGAGAAGCCGAGCAGATCACCGTCGCGTCGGCAGGTGAACACGATGCCGTCGAGGTGTTCGGCCTGGGACCCAAGCAGGCGAGCGGTGGACTCCGTGGTGGCACTCTGACCGTGTTTGTGCTGTAACTGCACCAGCAGCGGGGCGAGTTCGTCCCGGCAGTCGCGGAGCTTCTCGCAGCCGACGTGATATCCGGCCGCCTCGAACCGGCGGCGCTCATAGCCGATCTTGCGTCGCCGGGACGCCCGGGAGCCGGGGAGAGCCCGCAGGTAGTCGTCGAAACCTGTGCCGGGCAGGCGGATCACCGCGTTCAGCCCGACGGGCACCACGGTGACCGCCGTGCCGCCCAGCAGCGCGGCGACGGTGTCGGTCGCGGTGGCCCGGACGTACTGCGCCACAGCCGGCCGGCCGGTCTCGGCCACCAGCCTGCCGACCTCGTTCGCGAGGGCGGCCACGAGTTCGCCCCGCTCGCCTTCCGGGGAGGCCTCCAGCAGGACGGGGTTGTCGTAGCCGCGGCCGACGCCCAGGTGTATCAGGCCGTCGGCGGCCGGAGCCCGCTCCCCCCACAGGGCGCGCGGCTCGTAGAACGGGTTGAACTCCCGGTCCGGAACGGCGTACGGCAGTACGGCCGTCACCGCTCCGTCCTGCTCGGCGACGAGCAGTCGCTGTGGCTGTCCGCTGAAGTCCTCCTGCGCGGCGAGCCACGGCAGGCTCGCGTAGAAGTGTGGGCCGTCGGCGGTCAGTCGTCGCCACACCGCCGGATCCAGTGACCTCACTCCCGAGATCCGCGAGATCACCGGACAGGTGGTTGCCAAGGTTCCCCGCTCCCTTCCGCGCTCCGACGGCCGGCGTGGGACGAGGATAGTCACGCGCCGGCAGCAGGGGTAGACGATGGTCAGCCGTCACCTCCGCGCGCACCCTCAGGGCATGTCGGGCGGAGCCGAGACCAGGTGGGTGGCATCGCCGATCGACCGGACGACCATGCGCTCGCCCTTGACCGCGACCACGGAGACGCTCGTCAGCGGAAGGAGCATGTCCAGCTGGCCCCAGCCGAGGTTCAGCAGGCTGCCGAGAAGGATCACCAGGGCCGAGTCATGGCCGACCACCGCCACCCGGGACGGCGTTGCGCCGTCTGCCGCGGGGGTGGCGGCGACGGCTGCCGCGACCGCCTCCCGCATCCGCTCGGCGACTTCCTTCTCCGGCTCGGGAAAGGGGTACACCCCATGTGGTTTCAGCTCGCTGGGCCGCCCGTCGTCCCAGTTGGTGCGCACTTCCCGCAGCCGGGGGTCGGTGACGACGCTCAGACCGTGCCCGGCGGCGACGGCCTTCGCGGTCTCCTGGGCACGGCGCGCACCGCTCGCCCACACACCCTCAAGTGGGACATCGGCCAGCCGGGCGGCCAGGAGCCCGGCCTGAACCCTGCCTTTGTGGGACAGTGACGGATCGCGCGGGTCGCCCCGGTAGTCCTCCAGTCCCGTGTAGGAGTCGGCGTGCCGGATGAGCCACACCTCGGTGACACCTGGCACACCGACGAGGTAGCGCTCGTACACCGAGCGCATGACGTTCAGGAAGCCTTCGCGTCCGTCACTCACCACGGTCTCCGTATCAGCCGGTCAGCAGTGCAGTGGGAGATGGGGGCGGTCAGCCGTCGTTGCGGCGGTACTCGATGACCGACCGTGCTTCCACCGCCGGGTGGACCTTGACGATATCCAGGCCGCTCAGTCGTTGTAGCCGTCGAGGTCGGCGAGCAGGATCTTGGACACGGTGTAGGTGCCCTGGCCCGCCGCGACGAGCTTGCCGCTGTCGCTGTAGACGTCGCTGCGCGCTACATAGATGGTCTTCCCCGCGGTCACCACCTCGCCGATGGCGTGGATGCCTTCCTTCCGCACCGGCCGGATCAGGTTGATGTGATAGTCGACCGTGAGGACGCTGTAGGTCTCCTCCATCGAGTTGGCCGCCATGAACCCGGCGGTGTCTGCGACCTCGAACAGCATGGCCGCGTGCAGGAAGTCGGCGTTCTGCGTCAGGTCGCCGTTGAAGGGGATGGCGACCCGGGCGACTCCCTCCTTCTCGATCTCGATGGTCTTGTTCAGGAACTGGGAGATCCTGCACTTCATGCAGCAGCGGGTGAGCCTATCGAAGTGCGTCGACGCGGAACCCAAGGCTGTCTCCTTCTGAGCTGGGTGTCACGGCCGTGCGCGGCTGTGCGCGCGACACGATGAGACTCGCATTGATCCCGCCGAAACCGAAGGCGTTGATCAGACAACGGCGCAGCTCGGCCTTCCGCGGTTCGCGGGCGATGTCGATGTCGGCGAACTCGGGGTCGGTCTGTTCGTATTTCAGGGTGGGTGAGACGGTCTGGTGGCGAAGCGCCATCAGGGCGGCGGCGAGGTTCATCGGGCCGTTCGCGGCGAAGGTGTACCCCGTGTGTCCCTTGATGGAGGTGACGACGGGCTGTCTGCCGGTCCCTGATGCCAGGTCACGCACGGCGGCGAGTTCCGCCGCGTCGGCCTGCACCATGCCGGACGCCTGCGCGAACACGCAGTCGATGGTGTCCGGTGCCACGGCTGCATCGGCCAGTGCGCTGCTCATGCACCGCGTCACATGGCGAGTGGAGATGCCGGTGATGTCGTCGCAACCGCTGTTCGTGGCGTAGCCGGTCAGTTCGCCGTACACCTGCGCGCCGCGTGCTTCGGCGTGTTCGCTGTCCTCCAGCAGGAACACGGCAGCTGCCTCGCCGACGACCATGCCGTCCCGGCGGCGGTCGAACGGGCGGGGTGTGCTCGCCGGATCGTCGTACCGGCTCAGGGCCTTCATGGCCTGGAAGCCGGAGTAGGTGATCGGAGTGGTCACCGACTCGGCGCCGCCGGCCAGTGCCCAGGTGCGGGCTCCGGACCGGATCGCGCGCATCGCCTGCCCCACTGCCTGACAGCCGCTCGCGCAGGCGCCGGCGATCGTCACTTGCTCGTCGGCGATCCCGTGGTGCAGGGCGATCGCGCTCGCCGCCATGCTGGGGATGAGAGAGGGAATCAGAAACGGACTGGTCTTGCGCACCCCCTGTTGCTCCTGCTTGAGAACACCGGCCTCGATGCTGGGCAGCCCGCCCATGGCCACGCCCAGAAAGACGGCCCCTCCCGGCGGGAGATCCCGGCGGGGCTGCTGAGTGCTCCCGTCGCTCGGCGTTCGCGCGGCCAGGCCGCTGTCCTCGACCGCCCGGTCCGCGGCGAAGAGCGCGTAGCGGACGAATGCGCTCATCCGCTTGAACTCGAACTGGAACGGACCCGTCGGGAGCGTCACCGCGGCGTCGTCGACCTGACCGGCGAGACGGCTGTGGAACCGGGCCGGGTCGAAACGGGTCAGCGGGGCGATCCCTGAGCGGCCGGCGAGGAGGCCCTGCCACAGCTCGCCGACCGTCGAGCCGAGCGGGCAGACCACTCCCACACCGGTGACCACCACGCTCCGGCGCTGCACCGGGAAACCGTGTCAGGCCTGCTGCCCGGACACCTTCTGGGTGCCTCGTATGTAGTTCTCAAGGTCCTGCATCGTCTCCAGCTTCTCCATGACGGATTCGTCGAAGTCCACCGCGAAGCAGTCCTCCAGGTAGAGCAGCAGCTCGATCATCTTGAGCGAACTCATCCCTTCGATGGAGTTGCCGATGTGCGACTGCGGAGTCAGATGGGAGACGTCGCGCTCCATGAACTCACCGATGTGCCCGACGATCTTGTCGAAGAGTTCCTGGTCCTGCTTCTCGTCCTGCATCGGGTGTTCCCCTCCCGAGGTCATGCTCGTCGGCTCAGTGGTTCCGCGGCCCGCTGTGTGCGACCGCCGGTGTCCTCGATCATCTTCCGGCACAGATGGCGCTGGATCTTGCCGCTGGTGGTCCGGGGGAGCTGTGCCCGGGGCACCCAGTGGAAGGTGACGCCGCCGATCCCGAACGCCTCGCTCAGTGCGCGGCTGACCTGGCCGGTGACGTCCTGCCGGTCCCGGCCCTCGGCGAGCCGTTCGTCGAGCAGGAGATGGAGCTGCTCTGTGTGCAGGGTCTCGTCCCGGACGCCGACCGCGACGACCGCCGAAGTGCGCGGACTCCCCGTCACCGTTTCCACGAACCGTTCCAGCTGGTCGGGTATGTAGTTGCGGCCGGAGATGATCACGATGTCCTTGCTGCGGCCGGTGACGTGGAGTTCACCGTCGATCTGATAGCCGAGGTCGCCCGTGCGCAGGTGGCCATCGGCTCGTTTGAGCTGGTCCTCGGCCGTAGCGGTCGTGGTGTCGCCGGGCTCGGGGAGATATCCGTCGATCACGCTGGGGCCGGACACCTCTATCTCGCCGATCGTGCGATCGGGCAGTGGCGTGCGGTCCGGGCCGACCACGCGCAGCGCATGGCCGGGCAGTACCGGGCCCACGCACATCATGCCGGTCGTGCGCGCGTCGGCGGCCTGGCGGGGTTCGGCATATCCCCTCGCCACGACGGCCTCGGTGTCGACATGGTCGACGGTGTACGGTCGTGTGACATCGGAGATGGTGACGGCGAGCGTGGCCTCCGCGAGCCCGTACACGGGCCTGAGCGTCGTCTCGTGCAGCCCGAAGGGGCCGAACGCCGTCTGGAACTCGCGCATGGTGCTCTCGTGCACGGGTTCCGCGCCGCACAGGGCGACGCGCCAGGTCGACAGGTCGAGGTCTTTCGGCGGACGTCGCCGCGCGACGCGTGCGCAGATGTGGAACGCGGAGCTGGGCGCGGGCGACAGGGTGCCACGGTGACGGCTGATCCAGCGCAGCCAGGACATCGGGTTGCGCAGGAAGTTGACGGGGTCCGAGAGCACCATCGGGATGCGGGCGTGCAGGGCGTACGAAATCCCGATGAGCCCCATGTCGTGGAAGAGGGGAAGCCAGCTCACCAGCGTGTCGTCGGCCCTGCCCAGGATCGCTTCGGCGATCGCCCGGACGTTGGCGACGATGTTGCCGTGCCGGATCATGGCCAGCTTCGGTGTGCCGGTCGAGCCGGAGGTGGCCTGGAGATGGGCGAGCGACGCCGGTTTCGCCCGCGGTGAGTCCAACGGGAGGGGTGTGTGGCGTAGGGCGCTCGGTGTCGTCACCGGCACCGGCAGCGAGGCCGCGAGGCTGTCCGCCAGTTCGGCAGCGGTGACGACCCGCTTGGCCTGTGCGTGTTCCACGAGCCGGCGCAGGTGTGCGGTGTAGTGGGACATGCCGGCGCCGGTGGGCTCCGCCGCGGCGAGCGGCACGACCCCCGCGTACAGGCAGCCGAGGTAGACCGCGAGGAAGTCCCGCGAGGTGGGCAGGACGACGATCACCCGGTCCGCCGCGCCGATCCCCTGTGCCGTCAGGCCGGACACGGTCTGCGCGACCAGGTGGTACACGTCCGCGTAGCTGAGCGGGAACTCGTCCTCGGATCTCTCGATGACATGGAAGGCCAGCCGGTCCGGGGTGCGCTCGGCGCTGTCGAGCAGCGCGTCGACGACGGTTCCGGCCGGGTGACGGACCGTCATCGAGCGTATCCCTTGACGAACTCGATGTCCGAGCGCTTGGACGACCGCTGCAGCCAGCTGCGGAGTTCGCCGTGCCGGCTGTCGAAGTCGGCCTTGAGCAGATCCTCCTTCAGGGTCCCGGACACGGTGTAGTAGGGCTTCTCCAGTTCTTCCAGGAAGCGGATGTGCTGCTCCATGCCGGCCCGGCCGCGTTCGACGCTGCGCGCGTACGACTTCAGGCGAGCCCGTCGCTGCGGTCGCTGTTCGATCTCGAACGCCCGCTTGAAGAAGATCCCATAGCTGTCCAGGATGCCTCGCTGCAGTTCGCTGGGACGCATGTGGCGGGGGAAGATGCCGACGAATGAATAGTGCTGGTAGGTCGGCACTTCCATGATGATCCGGTGATCCTCGATGTCCTGGCGGGCCCCGTACAGCAGGTCCTGGAACGGGTATTCCGCCAGGCATACGAAGACGGGGTGCATGATGCGTGCCTCGGCGCACCAGTACGCGGTGGCCTCGATCGCCTGACGGTCCTGGGCCTCCAGTCCGAAAATGATCGCGGAGTGGATCGTTATGTCGTTCTCCGCGAAGCGCAACAGGCGCCGGGTCTGTTCCGAGGGGTCCACCCGCTTGTTGAAGGCCCGCAGGACACTCGGGTCCTCCGACTCCACGCCGAGGCAGTACTCCTCGAAACCCGACCGCTTGAGGTCGAGGACCAGGTCCATGTCGTCGGCGTGGTTGATCCGGCTCATGGCGATGAACTTGTAGTCGCGGTCGCGGAAGGTCTCGGCGATCTCGCGGCAGTAGCCCTTGCGTGTCGTGAAGTTCAGGTCCGTGACATAGAACCGGTTGCAGCCGGTCTGCTGGTAGATGGCGTCCAGTTCGCTGCGCACGTCCTCGGCCGTCTTGGTGCGGAAGCGGCGTCCGAGCAGACGGATCGCGTAGCAGAACGAGCAGTTGAACGGGCAGCCGCGCGACATCGAGACGGTGGCCCAGTGCAGCTTCGGTGCCCGCGCCAGGAGCTTCGGGTTGATCGCGTTGGCGAAGCTCCCGTAACGAGTGATCTTGTTCAGTGTCAACTCGCCGCCGGCGCCGATGTAGGCCAGGTTGTCGACGGCCGTGACGGGCTCCGCGGCTTCCAGCGCCCTGATCAGCTGGACGGCCGGGATCTCCCCCTCGGCGGTCACCGCGTAGTCGGCGTAGCGCAGGGCCTCGTAGGGCGCGAAGGCCGCGTGCGGGCCGCCCATGATCACCACGCAGCCGGGCCGCTTGCTGCGCCGGATCAGCTCCAGTGTCTCGATGTTGGACCAGAAGTGGGTCGCGAGCGCCGAGATCAGGATGTAGTCGTAGTCGGCGAGGGGAAAGTCCTCGGGCCTCTCGCCCCAGTACATCTGGCACATCTCGACCCGGGCCTGCGGGAATTCCTGCTGCACGAACGAGGCGACGTAGTAGATCCCGTCGTTGTAGGTCGTTGCCAGCGTCGACGCGTCGGGGTAGGCCTCGTGGAACCCCAGTTGTATGCAGAGGATGTTGAGGCTCGTCATGACGCGGTTCCCGACGCGGTGGCCTGCTTCGCCGCGTGCCGGCGCGCGAATTCCTTGCGGACCTTCTCCTTCATCTCCTGCTTGAGCCTGGCAGCGATGCGCTCGGGGTCGTTGACCCGCCGTTGCGCCCAGGCCAGCAGGTCCCGTGCTTCGCTGCGGTTCATCTTCGGGTGCTTCCACACCAGGTTGTACAGGTCGTGCTTGCTGAGGTCCGGCTCGTCGATCAAGTGCTCCATCTGCCGGTACAGCCGGGTGCGGTGGAACGGGGTCAGCAGCGTCAACTGGCAGGCGAACAGCCCTTCCTGGCTGAGCTGCTCGATGTCGTACTGCATGTCTTCGATGCTGTCCTCGGCGAACCCGACCATGAACGTGCCCAGGGCCCGCCGCCCGTTGTCGATCAACTCACGCACCGTCTGCCTGACGTTGTAGACGTCGTCGCGTTTCTTCACGTCGGCGACGTTCTTGTCCCGATAGGACTCGATACCGACGATCGCGCCGTCCATGTAGCGGTCGGTGAGTTCGGGAATGCGCCCCCGGATCAGGTCGGCGCGGGTCAGACAGATCCAGGGCAGCTCGCGCTCCGCCAGGGCGTCCACCACCCGCTCCGCCAGGGCGTTGGTGAGGAAGAAACTCTCGTCGTAGATGATGACGTGAGCGACCTTCGCGTCCCGGTACGCGTCGAGCGCCGCGTACGTGTCCTCCATGAAGATCGCTTCTTCTTTGGGATTGAAGACCGGCGTGGAACAGAAGGTGCAGCCGATGTTGCAACCGCGCTTCGAGTAGAGGTATCCGACCGGAGAGCTGATCCCCCGGAAACCACTCTCCCCGATCATTGCGGGGTGCCGGACCCGGGGCAGTGGCCTGTCATAGACGTACTGGTGGATCGGCGCCTCGCCCGCGCCTTTCACCAGCCTGTTGAAGTAGGGTTCGAGGCCGGGCGTCAGGACGCCGTAGTTGCCGCCCCATATCTCGGGTATGTTTTCCTCGCGCGCGGCTTTGGCCATCTCGATCGCGACCGGAGTGGACCACGTATAAAAGCTGATGCCGACCATGTCCCAGGTCTGCGAGCGCAGTGCGTCGAGGTATTCCTGCCAGGTCGGGTATTCGAGGATCTCGACGTCGGGCACATTGTGCTTGATGAAACGGAGACCGGTCGGTGGGCACGTCACGGACAGCCGGTCCTCGATGTCGACGGCGCACGTCCAGGCCATATAGGTATCGGTCCGGTCGTACCAATTCCCGCCCACGCCGTTGGGCTCGATCAACGCCTCTTTCGGAGCAGTCGTCAGGAGCACTTTTTTCACTTACCGTCCCCTCCGCCCGGAATTTTTGGTTCCGCGAACAAGCCGTGGTTGACAGTGTGCCGAACACGCGCGCATTATCAGGAGAATGGGTATGAATCGGAGGTGCTCCGAGTTTTTGACCCTAGGATCGGCTCATCTTTTATGTCAACCCGCAGGCTCTCCCGTGGTGTGGCGACCCGTCACGTTCAGGCCAATTGGCCGCCGCTGCCACGACCGGTGCCGGCCGGGCGCTTTCGCCGGCCCCTACGCCTGCCGGCCGGCCGGCAGGGAGGTCAGGATGTGCCAGGTCACCACGGCCTCGTCCTGAGTGGCATCGACGGTCACCATGGCCACCGGGCCTCGAAGCTCTCCGCGAGCCGGGCGAGGGCCGCCCTTGAGACGGGGCGTCAGCCGCCGCATCGCCTGCGGGCCGAACGCACCTCGTACTGCTGTGCGCAACCGTGTGTGGCCGGGCGGGTCGAGCATGAACAGTGACGGGCGGTCCGGGTCGAGCATGGTGTACGGGTCGATGAGATCCTGTGTGGCCGAGCGCGGATCGCTGCGAAAGACACCGTCCTCGCGCAGTAGGTGATCGACGTCCTCGTACCGTGTGACGACCCAGCAGTCCAGCAATCTGCTGTAGTGCACTGGGCTGCCGTCGCGCAGCCGGGCGTAGACCTCCTCCGGGGCGTTGGGGAAGGAGTCACGCAGCGGATTGAACGTCACCGCGAACTCCGCGCGCTCGTCAGCCAGACAGGGGTGCAGCCAGGCCAGCCCTCTGCTGTCGGTGTTGTATCCGCTCAGCATGAAGCGGCCGCCGCAAGCGTTGTCGGTAAGTGCGCCTTCGACACGTGTGCCCAGCCTCTCGTCAGCTGCCTTTCAAGTGACCCGAAGCGTTACCGAAGGCGGGATCATCCCAGTGGCCCGGCTGTCTCCATCGGACGTGACCGGCCAAGTTCCTGCGGAACCGGTGCCGGATCTTGTGCCGGGTTCACCGAGCCGGCTGTCTGCGTCCGGAATTCCCGAGAGCGTCCTGTTCGATCAGTCGCATGGCTCGTGTGATGTTCTCCTCTTTCGGCAGGTCGTCGAGGGTGACTCGCCGCCATCCCCATTCCTGTGAGGCCTGCTGAAAGGCCGGCCGGCAGTCCTGCTGCATCGCCAGGAACGAGGTGTCTCCGTTCTGCCCTGCCAGTCCGTAGCTCTCGAACGGGACGGTGACTTCCCCGGTCGTCTCCCGCCGGCGCAGTGCCAGGTGCGGATCGGTGTCGATCCAGTAGCCGTACGTCGGCCTGAGCAGTGAGTGGAAGACCGACCTGCAGAACGGCGGAGGACAGCAGCGGACGTGCCTCGTTGCGCCCCACGGACACCGCGCGGAGCCCGCTGACGTACCTGCACGGTGCCTCCGATGCGGCAGACGGCTGGATCGAACAGAGGTGTTGCGTCAGGGCCGCCGGACGGCGGGGTGCTCACCCGGCGACGCCGATCGCCGTACCGGCACGGTGCGGGAGGGCACCGTGGGTGTCGCCGGTCCTGAG
Source organism: Streptomyces camelliae (assembly GCF_027625935.1). Taxonomy (NCBI): domain Bacteria; kingdom Bacillati; phylum Actinomycetota; class Actinomycetes; order Kitasatosporales; family Streptomycetaceae; genus Streptomyces; species Streptomyces camelliae. The sequence continues at coordinate 119,939 of NZ_CP115301.1, read as the reverse complement.
CCGGTACTCGACCAGCTGCGCGACGCTGATCAGGCAAAGGCCGAACTCGTCGGCGAAGCGGCGCAGATCGGGCAGGCGCTTCATGGTTCCATCGTCGTTGACCAGCTCGCACAGCACGCCCGCAGGGCGGCAACCGGCCAGCCGTACGAGGTCGAGGGTCGCCTCGGTGTGTCCCGTACGGCGCAGCACCCCGCCCGGGACACCGCGCAACGGGACGACATGGCCCGGCCGGCACAGGTCCGCGGCAGAGGTGTCCGGATCAGCGAGCAGCCGGATCGTGCGGGCGCGGTCGGCCGCGGAGATACCGGTGGTGACGCCCTCGCGGGCGTCGACGGTCACGGTGTAGGCCGTCCCACGCCGGTCCTGGTTCACGGGGTGCATCGGCGGCAGTTCAAGACGATCACAGTTCTCCGAAGTCAGCGGCGCACAGATGAATCCGGAGGTGTGGCGCACCATGAAGGCCAGCAGTTCCGGAGTCGCGTGCTCTGCGGCAAAGACCAGGTCGCCCTCGTTCTCCCGGTTCGCGTCATCGGCCACCACGACCGGCTTTCCGGCCCGCACAGTGCCGATGGCTTCCTCGACGGTGTCGAGTGGGAACATCCTTTCTCCCCTTCCGACGTGGCCCTGCACGAAAGCGAGGTCCAGGCGGAAGAGCGCGACACCGCACGGCGCGTCGGGGGGAGCCCGATCGGCGCCAGAATGCCACTACACGCAAACTCCCTTCCGGACTTTGACCGTCGGCCCCGAAATTCCATCGGGTCAACCGGTCGATGGCTTCGACCGGGTCGCGGGCTTTCACCGCCGGTTCGGAATTTCACCGAACCCCGCTTGCGTTGTATGGGTGATAGTCAGGCAGCCAACATGCTGCCATAGCCGTCACTGCCCCGCCAGAGGTCCCCCACGGGCCGGGCAGCCAAACGCCGTGTCTCGGCCGATCAGGTGTCGGGGCGGTCGGGTGCGCGACCCGGCGTCGGCGAGGAGTGCGTGCCGTGTCTGCCTCACGCGTCGTCGAGGACCGCGGCGGCCAGGCTCATCCGTTCCAGCACCCGCAGCATGAGCAGGCCGACCAGCACGAAGACGGCGGCCTTCAGCAGTTCCCAGCCGAGCAGGGCCGCCACGCCACCGTCCCCCGACAGCGCCCGCCGGGCCGCCTCGATGCCCTGCGTCATCGGCATCGCCGTGCCGATCACGGCGAGCCATCCGGGCAGCGCAGCGACGGGGACGTTCACCCCGCACAGCAGCAGCATCGTGTACAGCACCATGTTGGACACGAGGGTCGCCTCCCGGGTGCGCAGCCCGACAGCCCCGATGATCAGGCCGAAAGCGCTGCACGACAGGGCGGTCACCAGCACGGCGGCTGCCAGCTGCGGCAGGGCGGCAAGGGGGATGGCCGCCCATCCCACGACCATGCCGAAGCCCAGCATGACTGACGAGGTGAGCGCGCCGAAGAGGACGGCCGGTACGATGCGGCCGCCGAACATCACCGCACGGTGGGCCGGAGTGGCCAGGACCGCACTGAGGGTGCCGCTGAAGCGTTCGCCCTGGATCGACATCGACGGTGCGAACAGACCGGCCATCGAGCAGCCGATCAGCGCGTTGCCCACCACGTAGTAGGAGACCGGGCGGGTGCCCAGATAGCGGCCCAGATGGGCGAACCACACCAGCTGCACCAACGGCACGCCGAGCACGGTGGGAAGGAACGCGGAGGGCCGCAGCCAGCGGAACAGGGCAAGATGCGAGCGCCAGCCCGCGACGAAGAACAGGCGCAGGGTCACTGCAGCGCCAGCGTTCCGCTGGAGCGTGCCAGCCACTCGAACCTCCTCTGCAGCAGCAGCGTGAGCGCGGCATAGCCGGCGGCGAGGAGGGCGCACATCCCCAGGGCCCGGCCGACCCCGCCGCCTCCGAGCGCCGCCCCCTGCAAGGCCTTCACTCCCCAGGTGGGCGACAGCACCCAGGACACGGTGCGCGCCGGTCCGGGCAGGGCGGAGACGGGGACGAGCATGCCGCTGAGCATCCACACCGGGTACTCGAAGAAGTTGGCGAGCGACTGGGCGGTGGGATACAGGATGAACGCCGAGGACAGCAGCAGGCCGAGCATCCCCACTGCCGCGACGGTGGCCGGCAGCGCCACGAGGAACAGTGCCGGGTGAGCCAGGTGCAGCGGCATGCCGAACAGCAGCGCGCTCCACAGCAGGGTGGCTCCGAGCCCGTACAGGCCCAGGGAGGCGGTGGCGAGGGCGAACGGCACGGTGATGAGGAACGTGGAGCGGGGGCTGGCGACCAGGGGTTCGAGGACCTGCATCCAGCGCAGCCGGTTGATGGCGTTGCCGGAGCCGAGCAGCGTGGAGGACCACATGCCCATCATGCCCGCGCTCAGGGCCACCGAGACGGGGGCGACGTCCCGGTCGGAGTCACCGAGCATGTAGAACGCCAGCGAGGCACAGATGAGCGGCAGGAAGACGGCGACGAAGAGGTACAGGCGGGTGCGCAGCAGCTGGCGCAGCTCCATCCGCCAGGCACGGACCAGGTAACCCGCGGTGGCCCGCGGGTCGGCCAACCCGCGCGGCCCCGTCACTTCGCGGCACCCGAGATGAGGGAGACGTAGGCGTCCTCCAGGGTGGGTTCGCGTTTGAAGACCTGCAGGACGGCAAGCCCCCGCAGTTCGGCCAGTACGGCGGCTGTCACGTCCGTCTCCTGCCCGCTGTGGACGTCGAGCACCTGGCCCGCGTCGCGGTTCGACAGGCTCACCGAATGGATGCCGGGCAGTGCCCGCAACCGGGCCGCGTGCTCCTCGCCGGCGCCGTTGACGTGCACGGTCAGCACGACCTGGCCGTCGGTCTGCTTCTTCAGCGACTCGGGGGTGCCCTCGGCTATCTTCCGGCCGTTGTGCAGGACCGCGACGCGGTCGCACAGTTCGTCGGCCTCGAACATGTAGTGGGTGGTGAGCAGCACCGTCCGGCCCTGTCGCACCTGTTCCCGTACGAGGGTGCGCAGTTCGCGGGCCCCTACCGGGTCGATGCCGTTGCTCGGCTCGTCCAAGATGACCACCTCCGGGTCGTGCAGCAGCCCTCGGGCGATGTGCAGCCGCTGCTTCATGCCGCGCGAGTAGGATTCGACCCGCTTGCGCTCCTGGCCGAGCAGGCCGACCATGTCGAGCAGTTCGGGTACCCGGCGTTTCTGTTGCCGGTACGGGATGCCGTACAGGTCCGCGAAGAGCAGCAGGTTGTCCCGGGCTGACAGCCGCGTGTACAGGCCGAGGTCGCCGCCCAGGATGACTCCGGTGAGCCGGCGTACGGTCTGCGCCCGGGCAACCACGTCATGACCGAGAATGCGGGCACGGCCGGAGGTCGGCAGGAGCACGGTCATGAGTATCTTGACGGTGCTGGTCTTGCCGGCTCCGTTGGGTCCGAGGAGTCCCACCATCTCGCCTCGCTCCACCCGTAGCGACAGTCCGTCGACCGCACGCTTCACACGGCCTTGGGGGCCCTTGAAGGTACGGGTGAGATCGTCCACGGCAATGGCGGGGCTTGCACCGGAGTCCTGCAATGGGCACCTCTTGCGGCCATCGGGCGAAAGAAGGAGACGGCAGGGCGCGCACCGCCTGCCGGACGGCAGCCGGGGGAACACGCCGACCCTAGAACCATGCCGGGGCGCTCCTCAATCGGTACCGGCCGCATTGTCCGGAATCCGCCCTCAACCGGGCCCCGGTGTCCCGGCGTTGTCCGCTCTCTCCCCTCCGGTCACCGTCCGAGGCGGGCGGTTCCTCGTCACTGCCGGGCCTCCATCGTGAGCTCGCCGGGCAGGGACCGCAGCAGGACTCCGTCCGTCACGTCTTCGGGCACGGCACCCCGTACCGAGGCGGGGGCCGGCTCACCCACCAGCAGCACGGACCACTCCGGCACCGGCCGGCTGGCCGTGACGCGTGTCAGGCCCTCATGCCGGTCCACGGTGAAGACCGCGGCCGGCTCCCCCTGGGGTGTCACGATCCGCGTGATCACGTGCTTCGCCCCGGGCGACGGGTAGACCCGCAGCACGACGCCGGCGGCGTAGTCGTAGTCGGGCCGGTCGTCCACGGCTCCTACCGGGATCACCGAACCGGGCCTGACCAGCACCGGCAGGCTGTCGAAGCCGTGCCGCTCGCCGACCCAGCGGGGGCCGGTGACCGTCGTGCCGGTCAGCAGGCTGGTCCAGCGGCCCTCGGGCACGTAGTAACGGACGTCTCCGTCGGCCGTGAAGACCGGAGCGACGAGGAGCGAGTCACCCAGCATGTACTGCGTGTCCAGGTGCGCGCAGGCCGGGTCGTCGGGGAACTCCAGCATCATCGGCCGCATCATCGGCAGGCCGTCCGTGTGCGCTTCCTCCGCGACACGGGCGAGGTAGGGCATGAGCGTCATCTTCAGCCGGGTGAAGGCGCGCAGCACGTCCACGGACTCCTCGTCGAACGCCCAGGGGACCCTGTAGGACCATCCGCCGTGCAGACGGCTGTGTGAGGAGAGCAGACCGAACGCGATCCACCGTTTGAAGACAGCCGCTTCGGGACGGCCGATGAAACCCCCGATGTCGTGGCTCCAGTAGCCGAATCCGGACAGTCCCAGGGACAGCCCGCCCCGCAGGCTCTGGGCCATCCCGTCGAAGGTGGCCTCGCAATCGCCGCTCCAGTGCACCGGGAAACACTGGGTGCCGGCCGTGGCCGCGCGAGCGAACAGCACGGCTTCCCCCCGGCCCCGGCGTGTTTCCAGGAGGTCGAACACGACCTGGTTGTACAGGTAGGCATAGTGGTTGTGCATGCGCTCGGGGTCGGAGCCGTCGTGGTAGACCACATCCAGCGGGATGCGTTCTCCGAAGTCCGTCTTGAAACAGTCCACTCCCATGTCGAGGAGCGCGTCGAGTTTCGCGGCGAACCAGGCGCGGGCGGCGGGGTTGGTGAAGTCCACCACCGCCAGACCGGGCTGCCATCTGTCCCACTGCCACACGTCGCCATTGGGCCGGCGCAGCAGGTAGCCGTGGTCTCTTCCCTCGGCGAACAGCGCCGACTGCTGCGCGATGTACGGGTTGATCCACAGGCAGATCCGCAGACCGCGGGCCTTGAGACGCGCCAGCATGCCCGGCGGGTCGGGGAAGGTCCGCGGATCCCAGGTAAAGTCGCACCAGTGGAACTCCCGCATCCAGAAGCAGTCGAAGTGGAACACCGACAGGGGCAGGTTCCGTTGTGCCATGCCGTCGATGAAGGAGCTGACCGTGTCCTCGTCGTACGAGGTGGTGAAGGACGTCGACAGCCACAGGCCGTAGGACCAGGCTGGCAACCGTGCCGGGCGGCCGGTGAGCGCCGTGTAGCGGCGCAGGATCTCTTTCGGCGTGGGTCCGTGGATGAGGAAGTAGCGCAGCGACTGGCCCGCCACGCTGAACTGGGTCCGTGCCACCGCCTCCGAACCCACCTCGAAGGACACCTTCCCGCTGTGGTGCACGAAGACTCCGTAACCGGCGTCCGTCAGGAAGAACGGCACGTTCTTGTACGCCTGCTCGGTGGAGGTTCCGCCGTCGGCGTTCCAGATGTCGACCGTCTGGCCGTTTCTGACCAGCGGACCGAAGCGCTCGCCCAGGCCGTAGACCTGGTGGCCCACACCCAGGTCGAGTTGTTCGCGCACGTAGGGGCGGCCGTCGGCCTGGATGACCGCCATACCCCCCGCTCCGCTGCCGGTCAGGACCCGGCCGCCGGCCAGGAAATCCATACGCCAGGTATCACCGCGTGAGAAGCGCACCGCCAGCGATCCGCTGGTGAGCACCGCCGCCTCGTCGTCCACCGACACCTCGACACCGTCGGCCGCCGCGCGACGCAGGGCAAGTTGTGGTCCGCGCGCCAGGACGCCCTCGAAGTGAGTGATCTCCACCGCGATGACCTCGGGCATCGGGCTGGTACAGCGGACGGTGACGACGGGTCCCGTCGTCAGGTCGCCTCTGCGCTCGATTCTCCGTACCGGGGCATGGACGGTCAGCGAGTCGGATGCGGCGGTGATCTGGTAGGCGTCGGCCGGGTAGCAGGCCTCCACCCCGTCCCGCAGCAGCCAGTACCCGTCGGTGAACTTCATCCGGGACGACTCTCCCTTCGGACGTGATCAGTTTCCGGCGCTCTCGTATCGGCGCAGCCCGCAGTGGAAGACGAGCCTCGCCAGCAGGTGGGTGACAAGGGCGGCGGCCGGCGCCGCCGGCACGACCCAGGCGGGGCCGCCGTCCGTGAGCAGGGTGGCCGGGAGAAAGGTGACGAAAGCGAAGGGGAGCGGAAAGAAAAAGAGCGCGGACAGCGCGCGAGGGTACAGGTGCAGGGGGAACCGGGCCAGGTCGGTGAACTGGTGCACGAGGAAGGGGATGTTGTGCAGCTCCCGGAACCAGAAGGCGAGTGAGGCCGAGGCCAGGTTGACGGAGCCGTACATCAGGCTGCCGGACAGGATGAAGACGATCGACAGCGGCAGCGACCAGATGCCGAAGGGAAGCGGCAGGTGGCCGGCGGCCAGGCTTATCGAGAAGACACCGATGGCCAGGTCACCCAGCCCGTGCAGACTCACGTCACGGGTGAACAGGTGCAGCACCGTATCGACGGGACGCAGGAGCAGGGCGTCGAGTTCGCCCTTGCGGATGAGTTCGGTCAGCTTCCACACGCCGTTGAACAGCAGGACGTTCAGGCCGAGCGGGGCGGTTGCCAGGCCGTAGAGGAGCATCATCTTCCAGGTGCTCCACCCGTGGATCGCCGGTACCCGCCGCAGCAGCACCAGCATGAAGGCCACCCAGATGCCCTGCCGCAGCAGTGCCGCGACGATCTGCAGGACAAGATCGGCGCGGAATGCCAGCTTGGCCCGGTACTGAAGGGTCAGCAGCAGCGCGAAGTGCGGCATGGCGTGCCCGCGGCGCTCACCCGCCATAGGTGTCCAGCCGCCGGAATCCACGGTGCACCAGCAGGCCGGCCGCACCCCACAGCACGCCGAGCCACAGCACTTGTAGTGCGATCAGTGCGGCGGCCTGCCGGGCGTCGGCCCGGCCGAAGTAGATCACCACCGGGGTGTGGAAAGAGCCCTGGAAGGGCAGCGCGTAGGCCATGTCCCGGAGCCAGTGGGGGAGCATCTGCAGCGGGAGCATGGCACCGGAGAGCAGCAGCGCCACCGCCTGCCGGCACCACAGCAGGCCGAGCGCGTTGGTGGTCCAGAAACACAGGATCCCGGTGACGACCGCGAGGGCGCCCTTCAGTGCCACCGCCATGACCAGGGACAGGACCAGGGCGCCTCGCATCCGGGCCTCGGGCGGTACCACCCGGACCACGGTCGTGGCTGCCGCCAGCAGGCACAGGCCCACGGACAGCAACTCGACGAACAGCGCCGCGGTCAGTTCGGACAGACGCAGCGTCATGTAGTGCACCGGCTTCAGCAGCTCCATCGACACACTGCCGTCGCGGATGCTTGTCGAGACCCGCTCCTCGGTGCCGAACGAGACCACGAGAGTGAGCAGGAAGGACATCAGCAGATAGGTCTGCATCTCCCGCCAGGTGTAGCCGGCCGGATTCTGCCGGTGCCGCAGGACGGCGTGCCAGATGGAGTAGAGGACCGACATCTGGACCAGGCTGATGAGCACGCTCACGGCATAGCGGCCGCGATACATGAAGGCTTCCTGGACAGCCGTGCCGACCAGGGCGCGAAACGCTCTCAACGGCAACTCCCCTGGCCGCTACGACGTGGACGGGGGTCTTTGGAAGATACGCTGGACGAGGTGTTCGAGCGCCGGTTCACGCAGTTCGAAGTCGACGATCTCGTGGTGGCGCATGATCAGCCCGACGAGCTGTGCGACGCCGACCGTGTTGCGGTCGAAGGAGCAGGACAGCCGCTGCCGGTCGAGCATCGTGCAGGTGGCGGCGGTGTGGGTGTGCACCGTCCGGACCACTTCGGCCGCTTCCTCCGCCTCGGGCAACGTCACGATGAGGTGCCGGTCGGTCGCGAGCCGGTGCTTCACCCGGTCGAGGCCCTCGTCGAGGATCTTGCTGCCCCGGTCCAGGATGACCAGCCGATCACATATCCCCTCGACGTCGCCCATGTCGTGGCTGGTCAGGAAGACCGTCGTGCCTTGCTCCCGGTTGAGGTGACGGATGAACTGCCGTACGGCCGCCTTGGAGTTGATGTCCAGGCCGGACGTCGGCTCGTCCAGGAAGACCAGGCGCGGGCTGTGCAGGAAAGCGCCGGCCAGGTCGGCCCGCAGGCGCTGGCCCAGAGAGAGCTGGCGCACCGGGACGTGCAGGATCTCGTGGAGGCCGAGCAGCTCGGTGAAGACATCCAGGTTGCCCCGGTAGGTCGCGTCCGGGATCTCGTACACGCTGCTGAGGGCCTTGAAGGAGTCGATGACCGGCAGGTCCCACCACAGGCCTGTCCGGTGTCCGAAGACGGCTCCGATCTCGCGCACGTGCTTCTTGCGGTCCCGATGAGGTTCCAGGCCGTTGACCCTGACGAAGCCGTCGGTCGGGGACAGCAGACCGGTGAGGATCTTGATCGTGGTGGACTTGCCGGCGCCGTTGGAGCCGAGATACCCGACGGATTCGCCTGCCTCGACGTCGAGGCCGACGCCGCACAGCGCCTGCTTCGTGCGGTAGCGGGGTCGTATGAAGTGCTTGACCGTGCCCGCCAGACCTGGTTCCTTGTCGGGGATCCGGTACTCCTTGCACAGACCACGCACTTCGATGATCTTCATCTCGCTCCCCTGCCGGTCTGCGGCTGCCGTTGTGGTCCGCCCCGGGGACGGCGGTGAAGGCCGGGCGACGGCCTACCGCCGCCCGGCCCCTGGTCAGCTACCGGCGGAGTGGGAGTCGACCGTGACGTCGCCGAGTTTCTGGAAGCGCTTGTAGCGGATCGCCGGGGTGTTCACGTTGACCCTGATCGCGAACACGTCGTCGCTCTCGCCCCGTGCCTCCTCGGCGCACCGCTCCAGGTCGGTGGTGTACGGGGTCTGCTCCAGGACGCGTGCCAGGTGGGCCGTGTTGGCCACCATGAAGCGGATGAGCTTGTTGGTGTGGAAGTGCCGGTCGCCGTTGGCCTCGATGTAGCCGGGCCCGGTGCCGGCCGGACCCAGCCAGTACGCCGCCGCGTTCGGCGGGACGCTGTATCCCAGGCGGCCGAGGTTGTTCAGGACGGTTCCGGCGACGTGGTGGGCGCCGTCCTCGTTGCCGCACATGAGCAGCCCGGCCACCTTGTTGTACAGCGGGAACTGCTTGGTCCGCGGCGTCAGTTCGTCCATGAGGTTGAGCTTCTCAAGGATGACATGGGCCGCAGAAGTGCACATGTTGAGGGTGATCGGGGTGGCGATGACCAGGATGTCGGCCTCCCGGATCTTGCCGAGCAGCCAGGGCCACTCGTCCTGCCTGCGCGCTTTCTCGCCGGCTTTCCAGTCGTCGAAGTCGTCCCAGTACTCCTGCTCGATGTCGTGGTCGATGACCCTGATGACCTCTGTCTCGATGCCCTCCTTCTCGTAGAGGGCAACGGCCTTGTCTATCAGTCCCTGGGTCTGGGAGCGGCTCGGGGATCGGCGCAGAGTGGTGTTGAGGATGAGTGCCTTGAGCGTCATGCTTCTCTACCCTTCTGGTCGCGACTGCTGGTGACTGCGCACAGCGAGAGCGCTGCCGGCCGTCATTCCTTGGGCAGGTAGTCGTTGCTGTACGCCTTGCCTGCCGGGACTTCCTTCTGGATCAGGCCCTTGTCCTTCAGGAAGCCGGCCATACGGAGCCAGGTCTGCGGGTCGTTCTTCCCCAGCTGTCCTCCGGAGCCACGGATGAGCGGAGCCGACGCCTTGAGCACCTTCTGCGCCAGCGCCTGGCTCTTGGCATCGGTCAGGCCGGGGATGTAACTGCGGCTGAGTTCGACGGCCTCCTTCGGGTGGGCCAGGGTGAACTCGACACCGCGCAGGGTGGCTTGCACGAACTTGCGCACATCGCCGGGGCGTTTGGCGAGGAAACTCTCGGATGCTCCGAGACCCGACGACACCAGTGACGCGGCGCTGCTCTCCCCTGCCAGATCGATGGCGCGTACGTCCAGCCCTGCCTGCTCGAAGTTGATCTGATCGTTGTTGACGAAGCCCATCACGCCGTCGACGCGGTGTGCGGTCAGGGCCGCCTGCTGCGTGTATCCGATGGACTTGATCGTGACGTCCTTGGTCGTGAGCCCGGCCTCGGCCATGAGCGCCAGCAGCCCGAAGTAGGTCTCGCCGTACGGTCCGGGCACACCGATGGTGCGGCCGCGCAGGTCGGAGGCGGCGTGGAGGGGCGACTCGCCGGGCACCAGCAGGGCCACGGGGTAGCGCTTGTAGACCGTCATGACGTCGACCACCGGGACCGAGCTCGCCCTGCCCTGGAGCATCTCGTCGCCGCCGGCCAGGACCAGGTCCTCCCTGCCCGCCTTCAGGCCGCCGAAGAGGTCGTCGCTGGCGGTGTGATGATGCAGGGTGACCTGTAGGCCGGCGTCCTTGTAATACCCCTTCTCCTCGGCCACGTAGAACGGGGCGAACTGGATGTTGGGTATGTAGGTCAGCCCGAGTGTGACGTGGGCGGCGCTCTTGTCACCTGCCTTCGAGCCGTCGGCGCAGGACGTCAGGGTCGCCGCCAGCAGGGCGGCCACGAGTACGGCCGTCGACGTCCGGGGGCCGCCGAAGCGCCGCAGCGGCAATGGGGTGACAACTCTCATCAACGAGGCTCTTTCTGGCGTCACGGTGAACTGTCGTCTTCGGGCATGCCTGGTTCGACGGCGCCCCGGGCACCATGGGCGTCTTGGGCGGTGGGCGGGCCGGGCGGTCACCACCGCGCCCACCGCTCAAGCAGCAGCATCAGGCCGTAGAGGCATGCCGCCAGTGTGGTGAGCACCAGCAGCGTGGCGAACATGCCGACGGTGTCCGCCGCGCTGCGTTCCACGGTGAGCAGCTGACCCAGGCCGTCGCCGCCCACGACGAACTCGCCGACGACGGCACCGGTGATGGACAGGGTGACCCCGGCCCGGACGCCCGCGAGTGTGCCGGGCAGCGCGAGGGGCCACTCGATGTACCGCAGCATCTGAAGGCGGCTCACCCCGTCGACACGTGCCGCGTTCATGATGTCGGGGTCGATCGACCGCAGTCCCACCAGGGTGCTGACGACGATCGGGAAGAAGACCAGCAGGGCGCAGAGCACGGCGACGGGCAGCAGCCCGTAGCCGAGCCACAGGGCCAGGAGCGGAGCGAGCGCCACCGCCGGCACCGCCTGGGAAGCCGCCACGTACGGTTGCAGCGCCGCCGCGGCCACCCTGCTGCGGGCGATGACGTGGGCGAGCGGGAGGGCGACGGTCACACCGAGTGCGCTGCCCGCCGCGCTCTCGGTCAGGGTCTGGTTCGTGTAGTGGAGCAGGGAACCGTCCTGCAGTTGGCGTACCAGCTCCTTCGCGACGGAATAGGGAGTGGGCAGGAAGAACGCGGATACAGATCCAAAATGGGTTGCTGCGCCCCAGAGAGAGATCAGGAGGAAGCCCAGCACGGCCGGCGCCAGAATTCTCAGGGAAACACCCCTGCGTAATATCCGGCGCCGTGCGCCCCGACGTCTCCCGGCGACTTCCTCTTTCACCGTGGATAACGCTCCGCCAGGGGATCCGTCTGCGGTGACCTCTTGATCGTCTGCTTCAGGTTGCGACGTATTGCGCGTGATACCCGCTGGGAACACTCGACCGTCCCTGGCCAGATAGCGCGAGTTATGGTCCGTCCCGCAAGTTAGTACAAGTCCCGGACATACGCAACGAGTTATTCACGTATCAGGAACCGGGAGTTTTCACCGTACAGGCGCACACCGCATTCAGGCGAGCAGGGGTCCGGTGTCCGGGCCGCCCTGGCGGATTCCCTGCCCAGCCCGCTTGCGCAGTTCTTCGGGTGCGTAGAGCATCCAGTATGCATTCACGGCGTGGGACCCCACCCTGTTGCGGCACAGTTCTTCGAACTTGACCGGATCCGACTCCTCCTGGGTGTGCACGAACACCTCCAAGATGTGCGTTCCGGTCAGCACCTGAGCGAGCATGATGCCCTGGGCGGCCTCGTGCGCACACGCCTGGTCGAGTTCCGCGCCGCCGGGCATGCCGCAGGCGATGACGATGGCGCAGTCCTCCTTCTCGATCAGGCGGCGGGCGGCCACGGCCAGGTCTTTGAAGCCCGGCACGGTCACCCGCACCACCTCGAACCGCTCCCCGAAGCCCTCCATGGCGGCGAGCCTGTTCTCGGCGATCGACCCCATGTCGATCCGCGCGAACATGGTGTCCACCACTCCGATTCGGTCCACTGTCTCTCCTTCGGTCATGATCTTCCGGTTCACCGCGGCCGACGGCGGCCGCGGGCTTTTCAGCAGGCCGCCGTCAGGCCCTCCTGCCGGCCGTCGTCCAGGCCGTACAGCGAGCCACGCTGCCAGGACACGACGCGGTTGACGCCGCCGACACTGGCCTTGCGCACGACGTCGTGCCCGCGGCGCACCAGCTCGGCCACGGCCGCCGGCTCCATCGTCTCGTCGACGTGGAGTTGTTCCGGGCGACCGGCCTCGATCCGGTCACTGCCGGGGAAGTACGTCCAGCGCGGCCGGGACAGGGCGCGCAGCGCGGTGCTGTCGTCGAACAGCAGGGCGGCCGCGACCTGGGTGTTCCACTGGCACTGCCCGTCCCCGCCGGGTGTCCCGCCCAGCCACCGGACGGCCGGTCCCTCGCTGATCGTCCAGGGGAAGATGGTGTTGACGGGCCGGGCGCCCGGCGTGACCCGGTTGGCGTGCCGGTGATCGAGTGTCGCGCTGCGGCCGAGGCGGTTGCACAGCAGCAGTCCCGCCTCGGGCAGCCCCACTCCGGCCCCGAAACCCAGGCCGAGGCTCTGCACCCAGGTCACCGCGTTGCCCGCGCGGTCGGCGACGACCAGGTGCGTGGTGTCACCGTGCGAGTAGTGGCCGGTGTACCGGCAGGGGGTGCGCCGGTCCGGGTCGATGCCGCTGAGGAGTGCGGCCAGGGTGTCCGCGCCGAGGGGGTCGGGCATGGGCGGTCCCGCGGACTCCGGGTCCCGCAGGTGGTCCAGGCGCCAGCCGAAGGTCTGGTGAACGGTCTCGGCGAGGAGATGGATGCCCGGGGCCGAGCCGCTGTCGACACCGTCGCTGAGCAACGCCCCGTACAGCGCGAGGTTCTGCAGCATCAGCGGCCCCTGGGTGGGCGCCGGCGGCACGGCCACCTTGCGTCCGGCGACCTGCGCGTCGAGGGCGGGAACGAGACAGGCCCTTGTGGCGGTCACGTCGTCGCCGCGCAGGAATCCTCCGTGGCGGGCGCTCACCTCGTGGGCCAGTTCGGCGATCCAGCCGTTGAGCGCCTCCCGGCTCTCGCGGCCGGCCCTGTCGAGCAGGCGGGCGAGCCCGGGCTGGGGCAGGGAGGTGCCGACCGAGTCCGCCTCGGCGGCCCGCCCGTACAGACCACGGAACTCCGGCTGTTCGAGGACGTGGAGGTTCTCCCTGGTCCACCGCTGGAACTGACCGGTGATCACGGCGCCTTCGGACGCGGTGCGCAGCGCCGGGCGCAGCAGCCGCTCCAGCGGCAGCGTGCCGAAGCGCTCGTGCACCTCGAACCATGCGTCGAGCAACGCGGGCGTGGTCGCCGACAGAACACCGGTGCGCGGTACGGCGTCCAGGCCCCGCTCACCGAACGCCTGCGGATGGGCGGACCGCGGCGCCCGGCCGAGGCCGACCAGGGCGAGTGCCGTCCGCTTGCCGCCCACGTGCAGTACGGCTGTGGCATCGCCTCCGGGGCCGGAGGCCATCGGCATGCAGACGGTCATCATCGCCGACGCGGTGATCGCGGCGTCGAACGCCGTGCCGCCCTCCTCCAGGACACGCAGTGCGGCAAGGGTGGCCGCGGACGACCCCGTCGAGACCACGCCACGGCTTCCCCACTGCTGCCGGTCACGCAGCACTACCCGCATGGCCGCACCATGATGAACGGAATATCTGATTCTGCGTCGAGCCGCAGGTAAACCTCGACCACGTCCACCCTCTTCGGTCGAATGATGGCCGTCACCACGATCTTAGGGATGGATCCTGCCGTGCCGTGCCGCCTGCGGGCGACGGGTTCCCGCGGTGTGGCCGAACCTCGCACCCGCGCACCGCAGCCCACTGAAGAATCCCGGACAAGCATGCCCGGGATGCCCGCTTCGTCGCTGTATTGAGCAATCGGTTTCGCGTCAGAAATGCAGGTTGCATGTCTTTTGGACAAGCCGCTTGTACCCTGATTGCTGGCAGTTTTCCGAGATGTATCGGCGCGCCGCTCCACATGTAAACGACGTGCAGCGCTCAGGCCACCGTGCGCCCTTTCACATGCCCTTGAGGTAAGCCGATGTCGCATATCGTCCGTCAGGCCAACTGCACTTTACCGATTTCCGGTGGGGAGGTGGAGCTGCACATATTCGGCCGGGAGGAGAACGGACCCGAACGGGTCATGGCGGCGGTGCACCGGACACCACGCGCCGACGACCGCGAGCCGCTGGTGCGTATGCACAGCGCCTGCGCGACCGGAGACATCCTCGGCTCGCTGCGCTGCGACTGCGGAAGCCAGTTGTCGGCCGCACTCGATGCGGTGCTCGCCAGCGACTACGGGATCCTGCTGTATCTGCTCGGCCACGAGGGACGAGGCGTGGGCCTCGCCAACAAGATCAGGGCGTACGCCCTGCAGGAGCAGGGTCTGAACACCGTCGAGGCCAACGTGGCCCTCGGGCTGCCGGTCGACGACCGCGACTACACCGACGCCATCGAGGTGCTGCGCGCCTTCTGCGTCCCCCGGCTCCGCCTGGCCACCAACAACCCGCTCAAGATCGCGGCGCTTGAGGGGGCCGGGTTCGAGGTCGAGCGTGTTCCCTGGGGCGGCTTCGTGACACTGCACAACTCCGGCTACCTCAAGACCAAGGACTATGTGCTCGGGCACCTGGACAGCCTGGGCCCCTGACGGAATCCGGCAGTCCGCCCGGCTGACGGCCGGTCACCGGCGACCCTTTGCCGCACATCCTCTGAAAGCAGGTACGGCATGAGTTTAGGCGACAAGCTCATCGTGAACCTCTGCCCGACCGGAATGATCCCGCGCCGCTCGAAGGTCCCCGCCGTCCCCGTGGACCCGGCGCAGATCGCGGCGGACGTGCGCCGCTGCCGCGACGCCGGTGCCTCCATGGTCCACCTGCACGCGCGGGACACCCACGAGGAACCCACCTGGAGGCCGGAACGGTTCCAGGAGATCTGCGACGCCGTCGTGTCCGAGACGCCCGACATCGTCGTCGTGGTGACCACCAGCGGCCGTAACTGGTCCGAGACACCCAAGCGGTCCGCTTCGCTCACGGTCACCGGGCTGGGCAAGCCCGAGATGGCATCGCTCACCCTCGGTTCGATGAACTTCCCCACCGGCCCCTCGGTCAACTCCCCCCAGACGATCCAGGATCTGGCCCAGGCCATGCGGGACCACGAGGTGGTTCCCGAGCTGGAGGTGTTCGACGTCGGAATGGCCGACTACGCCTCCTTCCTCGCCGACAGGGGCGTCCTGCACCCGCCGTTCTACGCCAATGTGCTGCTCGGCTCCCTGGGTACCGCCGCGGTCAGCGCGGCCAACCTGGCCGCCGTACTGGCCGCGCTGCCGCAGGGCACGACCTGGGCCCTGGCCGGGATCGGCCGCTACCAGACCCGGGCGAACACCCTCGCCACCGCGCTCGGCGGGCATGTGCGCGTCGGACTGGAGGACAACCCGTACGACGACTGGGCCACCAAGTCCCCGGCCACCAACCCCCGCCTCGTGGAGCGCGCCGTACGCATCGGCCGGGAGCTGGGTCGCGAGCCGGCCACTCCTGAGGAGGCCCGGGCCATCATCGGGCTGAAGCCGGTGACCCGGGAGTGACACGGGACGCACCGGGGGAGCCGGCGACCGCGACGGTCCAGCGGCACCGCTGGCACACGGCCGCCTCCTACGATCAGGCCACCGGCCGCATCCAGCGGCGCAACGCCGCCCTGGTGGCCCGCCTGCACCCCGAGCCGGCCACCGTCCGCCGCGCCCTGGACATCGGATGCGGCACCGGCGCGCTCACCGAGGAACTGCTCGGCACGCTTCCGGCGGCCCGGATCACGGCGCTCGACGTGTCCGCCGACATGCTCGCCCGCGCCCGAACCCGCGCCGCCGGACCGCACGCCCACCGTGTGGAGTTCCAACTCGGCTCGTTCCTGGGCCCACAGCTGTTCCACAGCCGCCCGGCAAACGCAACCGGCACGGGCGAGCAGTTCGACGCGGCCTTCAGCAACGCGGCGCTGCACTGGATGTATCCGCGGTACGACGACTGCTTCACACGGGTGCACCGGCTGCTCGTGCCGGGCGGTCTGCTCTGCATGGCCTCGGCCGGACGCAGCGCGGCGACCGACGCGTTCGACCGGCGGGTGAGAGCGGCAACCGAACACGTCACGCCGGGCACGGGCGAGGACTTCACACAACGCCGGATGACCGCCGACGAGGTCACCGCCGTCGCACGGCGAAACCGTCTGGAAGTGGACGACGTCTTCCTGGTCGAACGCCGGTACGTGGTATCCGCCGCCGCCTACGCCACCTGGTGGCTCGCCAGCGGTGGCCCCTGGCAGACAGACCCCCCGCAGCAGGAACACGCCGTGGAACTGCTCGCCGGCGTGCTGGGCGGACCCGAGGCCGAACTGGAGATGGTGCACGCCAGTGTGTTCGCCGTACTACGCCGACCCAAGTGAACCCGCCGGCCCGGCCGGAATCCAGGTGCACCGGCGGCTGGTGACCGCGGCCGTGGTGGACACGGCAGGCTACGGGGCATTCCTCCCCCTCACCTTCCTGTACCTGTCCACCACGGCCGAGATCCCCCTGGGCGAACTGGGCACACTGATCACCGCGGCGAGCCTGGCCGGACCGCCCGTGCCGCTGTTCGTAGGACACCTCGTCGACCGCTGCGGCGCCCGGCGCGTCCTGGTGGCACAGACCGCCGCGGCAGCACTCGGCCTGTACTTCTGCGACGGTACCTTCTGGCTGCTGATCACCGGGATCGCCGCCGTCACCGTCGCCGACCGGACCTACTGGGCCGCCTGGCCCGTCTTCGTCAGCGAACACGTCACCGACTGCACCGCACTCGACCGCTGGAACGCGATCGTCAACGCCGCCAAGAGCGCCGGCCTGGCCGCCGGCGCGGGCATCGCCTCCGTGGCCCTCGCGGTCGGCGGCACGAGCGGCCTGCGCGCCATGCCGGCGCTGAACATCATCACCTCGTGCACCGCCGGTCTGCTGTTCGTCTCGATCAAGAACCCACCCTCCGCAAGAAGACCGCACCAGGCCGCCGTCACCGCAGGAGCCCGGCGCCCTGCGCTCCGACCGCGCCTATCCGGCACTCACCTGCGCCAACACACTGCTGACATACGGCTGGCTGATCTCCACCCTGGTCCTGCCCGTCTACGTCGTACGGCACACCGCACCGGCCGACTGGACCGCCGCGTTCGCGCTGATCCTCACCATGCTGTTCCCGACCACCGTCGCCGCACGGCTGCAACACCTGCGCAGAACATCGACCGCGCTCGCCGGCGCCGCCTCCTTCGTCATCGCCATCCTCCTGCCGGCCCTCGCAGCACGGCCCCGCGGCCCCCCTCACCGCCATGGCACCGATCATCGCAGGCGGCGTGTTCCTCGCCCTCGGCGAGATGCTCGCCGCACCGGCGACCACCAGCCTGGCCATCGCCGCAGCACCCCACGGAGACCGGGGCCGGTACGTCTCGGTGTTCCAGCTGTCCTGGACGCTGTCCGCCCTCTCCCGTCCCGCGTTGGTGGGACACCTGCTCGACACCTCACTACCGGTGCTGTGGGGATCCTTCACCGCACTGATGCCGGCCGCCGCGCTCGTCCTGACGGCACTGCGACCACAGCTCCCCGCGCACACCGACAGCAAGTCCACGCCCGCCCCACCGCCGCCATGAGGAGCCCGCGCCCATGACATCCCCCCACCATGCCGATGCCACGGCCTCGGGACGCGCCGCCGCCGACGCGATCGTCCTGCACGCAGACCACGGAGCACGCGAAGCCAACCCCTACTACGTGCACCGTGCGAGGGAACACACGGCCGAACTGGTCAAGGAAATCCACTCCCACAAAGACCCCCGGCTGTCCGCCGCGGCCGACGAACTGCTCAACGACCCGGCAAGCCTTCCGGCATGGCGGCGGCTCCAGGAGCACGTGACCGCCGCCATCCACGCCTCACCGGACGGCACCGCCCCCCTCGTCCGGGCCGCCTGGCACGTCATGACCACATCCCGGCTCGGCTACCACATCGGCAACGCCTACGACCCCCAGGCCCGGCCCGCGCCCGACTGGCAGTCCTGGCCCGCACGGCCCCCGGCCCCCACGGACACCGAGCCGGTCGCCCACATCGTCATCCCGTTCCGCGACCACAGCCAGGACCAGGCACGCGCCCGCAACCTCACGGCCTGCCTGGCCGCACTCGGTGACCAGACCATGCCCCGCGAGCGATACCACGTGACAGTAGTGGAGTCGGACACCGTCCCCCGCTGGCGCGAGACCGCCCTGAAGTACGCCGACGAATGGCTCCACGCCCCCTCCGACCGCCCGTTCAACAAATGCTGGACCGTCAACTGCGGCGTGCTGCGGGCCCGCCGCCACGCCCCTCTCCTCTGTGTGCTCGACGCCGACGCCCTCGTGGACCAGGACTTCGTCCGGCGCAACACCGACCGGTTCCAGCGCCCCGGAACAGGCGGATTCATGTGCTTCCGCGACCTGCTCTACATGGATCCCGCCGCCACAGCGGCCGCGGTACACGACCGCTGCGTCCACAGGCGGGCCGAACCCGACCCGGACAAGCTGCGCTGGTTCGCCGTGCAGCGATCACCAGGACTATGTGTATGGCTGCGACGCGACGTCTTCGACACCGTGGGCGGCATGGACGAACGATTCGAGGGTTGGGGCCGTGAGGACATCGACTTCATCCTGCGCCTCCAGCTCGCCACCGCATTCGACCACTACGACGACCCGATGCTCCACCTCTACCACCCCAGCACCGCCCAGCTGAACGACGGCCAGACCGTCAACAACCACATCCCCCTGCTGTCCTGGACACCGACCGAACCCATCGGCCTGCTCGAACGGTTCACACCATGACAGAGGCGAACATGACAGTCTGCCGGACCTGCGCGATCCTCGGCTTCCAGACCGCCCGCCCCGGCACGGGACGCCGGCTCGCCGAGCTGAACCTGGAGCTGGGCAGGACACTCGACGTCGCCGGCCTGCTGCGCCTGCAGGTCCTGGTACGCGCCGGCTACGACACCGATCTGTGCGTGTACTGGCTGTGGCGCGACCTGCGCGACCGGGACGCCGTCTGGGCCGCCCCACCGACCGCGCTCACACATTTCTGGGCCTCGGCCCGCCCCCTATGGGCAGCCGAACCCAGCGTCCGCCGCCTCCACTGGCAACCAGCCACCGACCGCGACCTGTGCCCGCCGAACTCCGGCGTCCTCCTGGAAGAAAGAACACCCGTACCCGCCACATCCCGCCGGCTCGCACCGGAGGAATCCTGGCTGCTGGACATGGACACCGGAACCGCCCTGCACTGCCGACCGCCTTCGACGCCGGCCGACCCCACCGCGTGGACAGCCCTGTGGCAACGGCCCGCCACGCCCTGAGGCGTGGTCGAGATGTGGTCACCGTGCTTGTCGTGTCAGGGCGCGTTGCATGGTGGCATGCCTCCGCTGCACCACCACGACCGCTGACCTGCCACGGTGACGTGGTCCGCGTCGTCGATGCCCTTGTGAGTAGAGCGACACCGGACTCCTCCAGCTCGTACAGCACACGCGGGCCTGTGCGATGGCGCCGGACAAGGCCTGCCGCGGCCAGGACGGACAGGTGCTGCGACACGGTGCTCGGCGCCAGGCCGACGGACGTGGCCAGTCCGGTCGTGGTGGCCGGTGACAGCAACGCCCGCAGGACTGCCGGGCCCTCCGCTCCCAAGCTGTCACCTGACCGTGGCATCGGGAACGAAGGGCTGATCCGGGATCGTGGGCGATGGGCGCCGCGGGAGCATCATGGCCGTGGTCACCGCGGTGGCGACGATGAGCGCGGCGGCGAGGCAGAAGGCGTTGCGGGCGCCGGTGAGCGCGGCGGCGGCCGGGGTGGGGTCGCCGGGCGCGGCGGCGTGGAAGAAGAGGCTGCCGAGCAGGGCGACGCCGAGAGTGCCGCCGAGTTGCTGCACCGCGTTGAGCAGGCCGGCGGCGGAGCCCGTCTCGTGTGGGCGGACTCGGTGCAGGGCGGTGGTGAAGAACGGCACGGCGTACAGGCCCTGACCGATCCCGGCCACGGCCAGCGCGGGCAGCAGCAGCCAGGGGTAGGAGGCGGGCGGGCTGGTGGCGTACACGGCGGCAGCCGATACGACTCCGGCGAGCAGGGCCAGCAGGCCGACGCTCATGACCCGGGCCCCGTAGCGGGGTACGAGCCAGGCGCCGGCGACCCAGGACGACAGCGCCATCGTCGCGGACCACGGCAGCAGCGTGAAGCCGGCCGAGAGGACGTCGCGGTGCAGGCCCAGCTGCATCTGCAGCACGGCCACCAGCATCAGGCCGCCCACCACCGCGAAGAACAGCACGCTGGACACCAGCGCGGCGGTGAAGCCGCGCTCGACGAACAGGCCCGGCTCGATGAGCGGGCTGCGGCCGCCGCGGGCCCGCCGCCGCTGATGTGCGGCGAAGCCTGCCAGCACCACGCCGCCGGCGGCGAGCATGGCCCAGCACCAGCCTGGCCGGCCATGGGCGCCGCCCTGGATGAGCGGATAGACCAGCAAGCTGCTGCCCAGGACCGCCAGCACCGTGCCGACGTGGTCCAGCCGCGGCCGGAGCGCGGCACGGTCCTCGTGCAGCAGCGGCGTGGCCGCCAGCACGGCGGCGCCGAGGGGGACGTTGACGAGGAAGACCGCGCGCCAGGAGGAGCCCAGCACATCCGCTTGGGTGAGCGCGCCGCCGACCACCGGGCCGGTGACCGCGGCGAGCCCCATGACCGGTCCGATGGTGCCCATGGCCCGGGCCAATGCCGGGCCGGTGAACATGGCGCGGATCATGCCGATGGTCTGCGGGATGACCAGTGCTGCCGCCGAGCCCTGCACCGCCCGCAGGGCGATCAGCGCTGCCGTGGACGGTGCGAGTGAACACCCCAGTGAGGCCAGGACGAAGCCGGCCATGCCGAGGCGGAACACCCGCCGTCGGCCGACAATGTCACCCAGCCGCCCGCCGGTGATCAGGAAGACGGCGAACGGCAAGGTGTACGCGGCACTGAACCACTGGATGCTGGAGGCAGGGCCGCCCAGACCGGCGCGGATCACGGGGGCGGCGACGGTCATGATGGTGGCGTCGAGGAGGTTCATGGCCTCGGCGACCAGCAGCACGGCGAGTGCGGCCCAACGCCGCCGCGGAGGTGGGGTGGTGGAGTACGACATGCGCCCGAGAGTGCGCCCCGCCGCCGGGGCACCTCCACTTCGGGCGGCTGGATTGCCGAATCATTCCATTCGAATGTCTCTGGTGCATGATTTTCACATGCTGGACGACATCGACCGTGGTCTCATCCACGCCCTGCGCATCGACGGGCGGGCGCCGTTCAGCGCGATCGCCGACGTCCTCGACGTCTCGGCGCAGACGGTCTCCCGCCGCTACCGGCAGCTGTGTGCCAGCGCTGCGCTGCGGGTGGTCGGTCTGGCCGAGCCGGAGCGCAGCGACCGCACCCAGTGGCTGCTGCGCCTGGCCACGGGCCCGCGCGTCGCCCAGGACCTTGCCGACGCCCTGGCCCGCCGCGCCGACACCTCCTGGGTCAAACTCGCCTCGGGCGGCACCGAGATCGTCGCGATCGTGCACACCTCCACCGCCGACGGGCCCTCCGGGCACGCGCTGCTGTTGCACGACATCCCGCGCACGGCCGGCATCACCGCGGTCTCCGCACATTGCGTGCTGCACACCTACCTCGGTGGGCCCACCGCCTGGTCCGGCCAGCAACAGGCCCTCGACGCCGCGCAGCAGCGCCGCCTGCGCACCGCCGTAGCCGAGGCGGCGTCTGCCACCGCCGCTTCTGGGGGGCGGGCGGCTCTCACCGATGCCGATTCCGACCTGCTCGCTGCCCTCCAGCGCGACGGTCGGGCGAGCCTGAGCAGCCTGGCCGCGGCCACCGGCTGGTCACCCGCCACCGTCGCGCGCCGGCTGGAGCAACTGCGGGCCGACGGCCGGCTCTTCTTCGACGTCGAACTCGACTCCGCCCTGCTGGGCGTCGCCACGCAGGCGCTCCTGTGGATGGCCGTCGCCCCCGCTCACCTCGACCGGGTCGCCCGTACCCTGGCCCGGCACCCCGAGCTGGCCTACGTGGCCGCCGTCACCGGCCCCCACAATCTCACCGCCCATGCCCTGTGCCCCGACCCGGCGGCGCTGCACCGCTACCTCACCGAACGCCTGGGCACCCTGAAGGCGATCCGCACCCTGGAGACCGCGCCCGTGCTGCGCACGCTCAAGATGGCCGGACCGCTCCCGGCCACCGGCAAGCCGCCCGAGCGCCGCCGTTAGCTCGTACCGGAAGAGCCAGGCAATACGGTGCGGCCGCCGGGGTCGGCATCGGCACCGTGTACCGGCATTTCCCGACCCGGCAGGCCCTCGTGGAAGCCGCAGCAGAACTCCGATTCGCCGAGATCCTCCAGTTCGCGCGCACCAACTGCCTGCGCGACCCCGAGTCAGGCCAGGGGCTGGCCCAGTATCTCCGCCATGTCGGTCAGATACTGGCCGAGGATCAGGGCCTGTCCGCTTCCGTCGCGGCGACCGTGGGATCGTCGGCACCCAGAGGGGAAATGCTCGCTCAGCTCGAACTAGCGGTCGGAAAACTGATCGACCAGGGACGGTCAGCCGGAACCCTACGGGGAGACCTCGCTGTCTCGGACGTCTACATGCTCGTCGGCGCCCTGTCCGCAATCATCCGCACCGGCAGCGGCGACTGGCGCCGCTTCATCGGCCTCGCCTTCGACGGCCTACGCCCGCGCAGGGGCAACTGATCCGATGTGACCCAGTGTCCGGTAGCCATGCCTCCAGGCGACCCGAGAACACACCCTGGTCTCGGACACCGACTGCGGTGCCGTGGGCGCGTACACCAGCAGGCTCATCGAGAAGGGGCGGACTCGCCACATCCCGCACTCTGGGCTGCTGCGCCCGGCAGAGCATCGAACGGCCGCGCGGATTCCTAGGTCGGCGGCGACTTGGCGGATGGACTCAGGGAGTGCCGACGAGCATGGCGGTCGTGGCCAGGGTCGTGTAGTTCATCGTGAAGCGCCCGCCCATGGAGTCGATGGCGTCCCCGACCGCATCCAGTATTTCGGCCAGCTGATCGGGACGGAGTTGGGTGAGGCCGCCGGTGGTGGGGAGCAGGTCCAGCCATTGGTCGCGCGTGTATGACCGCTCCCAGTCGAATCGCCACTGTTCGGGATCGTTGAACCGTTCGGTCTCCCGGATCTTGTCGGCGAACTTCGTGTATCCCTCCTGGTAGAGGTCGAGCGGACGTCGGGCCGGTTGGCTGCTGAGCGGGGAGTCGGGCGCCACCCGCCGGAAGGCAGCGGCAAACGGTTCGGCCACCTCGGCAGGCGGCTCGTACACATGCCCGAAGATCGCCAGCCGTCCCCCTGGACGCAGCACACGTGCCGCCTTGGCGGTGCCGGCGACCGGATCCACCCAGTGCCACGATTGGGCGGCAATGACGGTGTCGAACATCCGGCCGGCCGGCTGCCAGGCTTCGAAGGCCGCCACCTCGACCTCCAGGCCACGGGCTCGCGCGAAGTCGGCCATCCGCGCATCGGGCTCGACGCCGAGCACGGCGCACCCGGCGGCTTGGAACTGCCGGGCTGCGATGCCGGTGCCGCAGCCGATGTCGAGCACGTCAGGCCCGGGGCTCCCTGCGACGATTCGCGCCACCAGCGCATCGGGGTAGCCAGGCCGAGCTTGGTCGTAGCGTTGGGCATCCACGCCGAACGACTCGGCTGTCCGCCGGGCCTTGTGCGGCTCTACTGGGGATGGTTCTGGCTGTTCTCGCGGTAAGGTGGGCATGCGCCCACCTTAGTGGGCGCATGCCCACTAAGCAATCATTGAGATGACTGCGCGAGAGGATCCGTGAGTGCCAACTGGGGTGCACCTCCGCGACGCGCGGCAGCAGCTGTTCGATGCTGCCGAACGCGTGCTTCTGCGGGACGGGCCGAACGGGCTGACCAGCCGGGCCGTCACCGACGAGGCAGGCTGCGCCAAGGGCGTCCTGCATCGGCACTTCACCGACTTCGACGCCTTCCTCACCGACCTCGTGCTCGACCAGGCCGCGCAGCTTGAGACGCAGGCGAGTGCGCTGCGCGAGTCCGCCGGCACCGGCACGGTGGCCGACAACCTCACCAGCGCACTGGGAACCCTCTTCGGACCGATTCCGGTGGCGATCATCCCGCTCATCACCTTCCGGGACGACCTACGCACACGGCTGCGGCAAGCCAGACCAGGAGGGGGCATCGCGATCCTCGCCGAGGCCACGACCGCGATCTCCGCTTATCTGGCCGACGAGCGTGACCTGGGCCGCATCGCGGCCGACGCCGACATCGACTCACTCACCCTCTCCCTGGTCGGCGGTGGGCACCTCCTGTTCGCAGACCGCGACCCCGGCCCGTCGACCACGGCAGCCGTCAACAAGCTCGTGACAGCAGTCATCGCTGATGCCGTGCAACGACGACCGACCTAGAGCCCCCTCAGTGTCGGCAAACGATGGCGACACTTCCGCCCGTGATCGTGAACCCCTAGGTGGGCACTGTCGGCAACTCACGTCGGAAACCAACGTCGGAGAACGGTCCTTCGGGTAGTTGTCGGTACTTGCCGAGCTCCAGCGCGAGCTCATCGTGGCGAACACGAACGACGGGCTCGCCTCAGCGCGAGCCCGCGGCCGAGTCGGCGGGCGCCGACCGCGGCTCACGGCGGACCAGGCCACAGCCGCCCCTGCCGAAGGGGGGCGCGGTGGTTCATGCCGGGACCCATCACGGCGGCCGCCGCCTCAACCGCTCCCGGGTGGCCTACTCGTCGGGGTGGACGGCCTGGACGCCGGTCCCTTCGTACAGCTCGGGCGCCAGGGTGAGCAGGAAGCGGCCGGTGGGAAAGTCCGCGGAGGGGCGGGCGGCGTGGATGGCATGGACGGCCGCCCAGGAGTGCCCGGCGCGCAGCAGCCCGGTGGCGGTGACCGCCGCCTCCGTGTCGAAGGGCTCGACCGTGACGAACCGCAGCCCGTCGATGTAGGCGAGGAGACCGGGCCGCTCGGCGTCGCCGGCCGTGAGGGAGAGCACCGGGGCGTACAGGGTGCCCAGCCCGCCGGAGGCCTGCACGTAGAACGCGGCCACGGCCTCGTTGTACGGGTCCTTGGGATCGTGGAGGGCGGTGGCGGTGGTGTGGTCCAGGACGACGGCGATCTGCCCCACTACGCGGCCGCCGGGTCCTGGCCGGCGCCGAGACGCTGAAGCAGGCCGCGGGCCTTCGCCTCGGCCTGCTCACTGGGCACGGTGCCCAGGACGGAGGCGAGCTCGGCGCGGGCCTGCTCGGCGCGCTCCGCGTACTCGGCCTCGGTCGGCCGGCCCGCGGCGAGCTCTTCGACGAGCTGCCGGATCGTGGTGCCCTGCTCGCTCGCCAGCGCGGCCAGCCGGTCGCGGGTGGCCGAGCTGACCTTGATGCTCGTTTCGTCTGCCATACCCACCACTCTACTGCCAGTAGAGGACTTGCTCTGCTCCGGGTACACACGTCGTCGTCCACGAGGCGTTCGAGGTCCCGGGGCTTACGAGGACTGGGCCAGGGCCAGTCCACGCTCGCGGGCAGCGCATCGCCCTCGTGGATACGGGGGAGTAGCCGATCCCGCTCGCACTACTGGGCACCGCCCGGCACCTGCTGCACCCAGCGGGGCCGGGCCCGAGGTGAAGGAACAAACTCACTGCGCTCGGCACCTGTTTCGGGTCCCGTCCTGGTCACAGGGACTGTGGGGCAGAGAGAAGGCGTAAAGCTTGTTGTTGATGCTTCCGGGAACGTAATAGCCGGACCCCCAGTAGACCGAACCGTTCACGATGGCAGCGCCGCCGGCCACCGGCCCGCCGCTGGCAAAGCTCCACTTGACGGTGCCGGTGGCGCCGTCCAGCGCGTACATGTCGCCGGACGTGGAGCCGGCGTAGGCCACACCGTTGGCGCTGGAGACGGGGCCCAGGTCCAAAAGGGAATCCCCCTTGGGATCCGCGGTCTGCCAGAGGATCTTCCCGGTGGCCGCGTCGAGCGCGGCGAAGAACCCGCTGGTGACGGTCGACTTCTGGCCGGTGACAGAGGTGATGGTGGTGGGTACGTGCTCGGAGTTGGCGATGGCCACGTAGACGCGCTTGCCGTCTGTCGCGGTGCCGAACTCGATGCCGCCGATGATGCCACCCGGACCGACCCGCGTCTGCCACACGACGCGGCCGGTGGCCGGGTCCAGTGCCCAGTACACGCCGCTCTTTTGCCCCGCGCCGAGCAGCCGGGTGCGCTTGCCCTTGACTTCGGTGGTGTAGAGGTTCGGTCCCGAGCCGAAGTCGTAGTCCGGTCCTTCCGGGTGCGGGAACGTCCAGGAGTCGGCACTCAGGGTGGAGCGAGACCAGGCGATCTGGCCGGTCTTCAGGTGCAGGGCCAGAATCGAGTCGATATGGTCGTCCGGCGACGGCGGGGTGCACCCGGTCTGAAACGGTTTTGTGCAGACGCCAGGCGGCACCGAGTAGTTGTTGCCCGTGTCCACATACAGCAGTCCGGTCTCGTGATCCACCACCGGGGTGCTGGCCCACATCGAACCACCCGTGTAGCCGAGCGGAACGGTGCGAGTCTTCCACAGCACTTTTCCGGTGGCGACGCTGAGTGCGACAACGCTGCCGCGGAAGGTGGACTGCGTCGGCAGGACCTCGGACTTGGAAGATACGCCCACGTAGGCGACACCGCGGTCGATCACCGGCGAACTGGTGATGATCGCGTCCGGGTTGTCGTCCACCTTGGTGCGCCACAACGGTGCGCCGGTCGCGGCGTTGGCGCCCATGATGTAGGCACCCGCGGTGGTGGGGGCGAACAGCCACCCGTCACCGAACACCAGCGTGCCGTCCGCGTACGCGGGGCTGGTCCGCGAGGTGTCCCCGGGGACACCGCTGTACCTGCTGATCGGGTTCGACCACAACGCCTTCCCGGTGGCCGTGCTCACCGCGGACAACTGTCCGCCCCAGTCCGGCACATACGTCACCCCGTGGGCCACGGTCGGCGTGGCCGAAACACTGCCCGCCGCGGTGTAGATCCAACGCGGCTTCAGGTTTTTCACATTCCGCCTGGTCAGGATGTGCTCACTGGCGGCGTTTCGGGTGCCGTGGATGTTCTGGCCCGCGGATGTCCAGTCGGTGTTCGACGCGGCGTGGTCCGGACCGGTGGCTGCTGCCGTGGTGCCCGCCGTAGCGAGCGCGACGGTGACGGCGGCTGCCGCCGCCCACACACGCTTGCGCATGCATCTCTCCCTGAGTCAACGATCTTGCTGTACGGGGCCAGCTGGGTAGCGCCGCCAGAATCGTTCACGTCATACAGGAGGAAAAGACCACGAACTCACATTCACATGACAGACAGGTGAAAAATACCCGGAAAGCACCAATCCACCGATCCAACCCCGATCCGCTTATCACAAGGCATGTTTTTTTCGCGCCTTTAGCCCGCGCGTTATCGCAGGTCAGCGGCACCGTCCCCTCCTTGCCCAGAGAACGCGGGGCCCTCCCGTCGGCACGCGACTGTCGGCCGCACGCGAAGACCGGCCCACCCCCGGGCCGGGCGTCTATCCGTGGTCCGGAGTTGGCCCGTCGGTGTCGTTCGGCGGTCTCCGCGTAGGCGAGGCCGGTCTCCTCCGTGCTGCTTCGCAGTGGTCCCTGATGCCCCCACCATAGCGTTCACTTCTCAATCATTGCAACGATCGGGCGATTTCCGTTGCGTTACCGCCGAGACCGTTGCAACAATTTACCGGCCTCGACCTGCACGAATGCCGATTTCTCGCAACGACCGCGTTGTCAGACCTTGGAAAGCAACGTAGCGTTTCCAACGTCAGAAACGACGAACGAACACACCGGAGAGCATCATGCAGAAGTTCGCCACCCCCGCCCCGATCACCGTCGTCCTGGACATCCCCGCCGGACGCGTCCAGCTCTTCGCCGCCGACCGCTCCGACACCAGCGTCGAGGTCCTGCCCGCCAACCCCGCCAAGGGCCGCGACGTGAAGACCGCCGAGCAGACCACCGTCGACTACACCGACGGCGTCCTGCGGATCGGCACCGCCGAGCCCAAGAACCAGCTCTTCGGCCCCTCCGGATCCCTGGAGGTCAGCGTCAAGCTGCCGGCCGGCTCCCGCGTCGAGGCCAGGACCGCCGCCTGCGAGCTCCGCGGCGTCGGCCGCCTGGGCGACGTCGAATTCGACGGCGCGTACCGCCAGATCAAGCTGGACGAGACCGCGAGCCTGCGCCTCACCGCGACTGACAGCGACATCGAGGTCGGCCGGCTCGGCGGCCCCGCGCAGATCAGCACCGCACGGGGCGACATCCGCATCGCCGAGGCCGTACGCGGCACGGTCGTCCTGCGCACCCAGTCCGGCGACATCACGGTCGGCGCCGCCGCCGACGTCTCCGCCGCCCTGGACGCCGGCACCTCCTACGGCCGCATCAACAACGCCCTCAAGAACGACGGCACCGCCGACCTCGACATCCGCGCCACCACCTCCCACGGCGACATCACCGCCCGCAGCCTCTGAAGGCATCCGCGAGGTCCGGAGAAGTCGTACAAGACGCCTCACACGACCAGGAGGAAGACATGACGAAGAACAGCACTTCCGCGACCAGTTCGCAGTGGACGGGCATGGTGCCGGTGGACGACACAGCCCTGGCCGTCACCGACACCGACGGCCCCGGCATCCCCGTGGTCTACCTGAACGGCCAGTTCGCCACCCAGGGATACTGGCGGCGGGTCGTCGCTGAACTCGGCACGACCTGGCGGCACATCACCTACGACGAACGGGCTCGCGGCAGGAAGTCGAAGCGCTCGGCGGACTACTCCTTCGAGGCCGCCGTCCGCGACGTCGACGCCGTTCTCGCGGCCCGGGGCGTGGACCGGGCACTGCTGGTGGGCTGGTCCTACGGCGCGGTCGTCGCGGCGCACTGGGCCGGCCGGAACCCGGAGCGCTGCCTGGGCGCGGTCCTGGTCGACGGCGCCTTCCCGTACGACTGGCTGGACGAGGCCATGGAACAGCGGATCCGGAAGCTGTTCCGGCGGATGAGCTGGTTCATGCCACTTCTGCGCCCCACGGGCATCACTCCGCGCATGACCGCCGAGGAGCAGGCGGACAGCAACATCGAGCTCGGCAGGCTCTCCCGCGAACGCGAACTGGGCCCTGTACTGGACGGCATCACCGTCCCCGTGCGGTACGTGGTCGCCTCGGGGACGTCCCTGGGAAGCCGCGGCGACGAGCAGGAACGGATCCGCGCCGGCCTCGACGCGGTGACCGCCCGCAACCCCAACATCCGCATCAGCGCGAAGGTCGCCGGCAACCACGGCGCGATCCTGAGGAAGGACTTCCGCGCCGTCGCCGATGCCCTACGCGAGGTCGCCGCCCTCGACCACGTGGGGCGCTGATGACATGACCAGAGGACCGACGGCCGGCCACGGAGCGCCGGCCATCAGTCCTTGTCCGTGACGGGATGGGACGGGACGGGACGGGACGGACTCAGTGGAAGCAAAGGCAGAACGGATGGCCGGCCGGGTCCGCGTAGATCCGCCAATTGGCCTCCGGGCGGAGCTGGTCCGTCCGCTCCAGCACGGTCGCACCGAGGGCGAGCGCCCGCTTCTCCTCCCCGTCGAGGTCGTCCACGTCGAAGTCCAGGTGAAGCTGCTGCGGGCGCTCCTGGCTGGGCCATTCGGGTGGCTGGTATCCGTCCACCCGCTGGCAGGCCAGCGTCGTGCCTTCGAAGCCGTGCACCTCGAACCAGTCGGGATCCTCCGGGTGCGCGACCACCCGGCCGCCGAGCAGTTCCGCGTAGAACTCCGCGAGCTGTGCCGGATCGGCGCAGTCCAGCGCGACCGCCTGCAGCTTTCGAATCACTTCCGACGCCCCTCGCCTCGCTCTTGGGCCGTTTCCGCGACCCCCGGTACGAGAGGGGACGTACCCACCGCCGCGGCGGGCATGCGCGGCGGTACGGCGGAGCGCCGCCGGGCTTCGACCAGAAGGGGGCGGGCCGCCCTCTCATGACATCGCATGGCAACATCGACCTCCGCCGCGCCAAAGCCTGAGCGCCTCATCGTCATCCACCTCCTCGTCATCCACCTCCCCGACCGGCCCCGACACCTCCCTGCAGACGGCACGTCAGGGACCACCTAGGATCTACACCCGTGATCGCTGATCTGCAGTGCGTGGTGCTGGACTGCTCCGACCCCGGTGAACTCGCCGAGTTCTACCAGTCGCTCCTCGGTGGCACCGTCGACCAGCCGGATCGGCGGTGGGCGCTCAGCGAGGACTGGGCCACGTTGCACACGGCGGCCGGCCTCGTTCTGGCCTTCCAGCGGGTGGCGGAGTACCGGCCGCCGCTGTGGCCGGACCCGAACCGGCCACAGCAGTTCCACCTGGACTTCGGTGTCGCCGATCTGGAGCACGCTCAGGAACAGGTGCTGGCCCGGGGTGCCAGGGTGCTCGACGGCGGTGCGGACGGGCGGAGTTGGCGGGTCTATGCCGACCCCGCGGGTCATCCGTTCTGCCTGGTACGGCACTGAACAGTCAGGCCGCCGTGCCCCGGTCCGTGTCCCCCTCCGGCGGCAGGATCAGCGTCGGTTCGAGTACGACGCGGGGGGTCGGCTCCTCCCTGGCCTGGACCCAGCTCACCGCGTGCCGGGGGCCTCGTTGCTGGCGCCAGTGGGCCTGGGCGACGACCACGGCGACGTACGGGATGAGCGCCGCGCCGACCAGGGCGCAGGCCGCGACGACCGGCCAGCGATGCCAGGTCGCGGCCATCGTGACGACGCACGCGGTGCGCACCAGCATCGCCGTGAGGTAGCGGCGCTGGCGGCCGCGCAGGTCGTGGGTCAGGCCGGTGCGCGCCCGGGTGATGGACTCGGCACGGGGGGTCTCCCGGCGCCATGGGGTACTGGCCATAGAGCCTCCGTGGACGCCTGGATCCAGCGGGAAAAAGCACGGCGCGGGTGATCGTCCCCTGATCACCCGCGCCGCTCCGGTCTGCCCCGGGCCTCTGTGATGTGCGGCCGGGTCAGAGCAGTTCCTGGTCCGCCTCCTGTCCCTCGCCGGAACGCTGGGCGCCGATCTCCGCGTGTTCGGCGGCCGGGCCGTGGCCGTTGACCGCGGCGTGGCCGTTGGCCGAGTGGTCGAGATGGGCCAGGGCCTCCCGCATCTCCTGCTCGGTCGGCTTGGGTACCTGGTTGCCGTACAGCCAGCGGCTGAGCAGGTAGCGCCGCTTCTCCTCGCGCAGGTTCGGGTTGGGCACGCCGTCCACCTCCGCGACGGGCGCCGGCAGCGGCTTGTACTCCTCGCGGGACAGCAGGGTGTACTCGCGCCGGCGGTCCAGGCGCTCGTGCACCTCGACGAACTCGCCGTGCGGCAGCCGCTTGATCCGGCCGGTCTCGCGGCCGTGCAGGAGCTTTTCGCGGTCGGCCCGCGCCAGGCCCAGACAGACCCGCCGGGTGATGACGTACACGACGGCCGGGACCACGAAGAAGCCGATCCGCACCATCCAGGTGATCTCGTTCAGCGAGAGATGGAACTTCTCGGCCAGGACGTCGTTGGCGCCGCCGAAGAACAGCACCAGGTACAGGGCGACGAAGGCAGTGACGAACGCGGTACGCGTGGGGTGGTCGCGCGGCTTGTCCAGCAAGTGGTGCTCGCGTTTGTCCCCGGTGACCCAGGCCTCCAGGAACGGCCAGCCGGCGGCCACGTGGATCATCAGCGTGGGCAGGATGACGCCGGGGATCAGGACGGCCATGTTGACGGTATAGCCGCCGACCGTGAACTCCCAGGCGGGCATGGCTCTCAGCGCGCCTTCGAGGAAGCCCATGTACCAGTCGGGCTGGGAGCCCTGGGAGATCAGGTCGGGCCGGTAGGGACCGTATGTCCACACCGGGTTGATCTGGGCGATGCCCGCGAGCAGGCAGAGCACACCGGCGATGAGGAAGAAGAAGCCGCCGGCCTTGGCCGCGTAGTGCGGCAGCAGTGGCTGGCCGATGACGTTGTTCTCGGTGCGGGCCGGACCCCGGTGCTGGGTGTGCTTGTGGTAGAAGACCAGGATCAGGTGCACGGTCAGCAGCGCCACGATGATGCCCGGGATGAGCAGGATGTGGATGCTGTAGAACCGGCCGATCACGTTGTGGCCCGGGAACTCGCCGCCGAACAGGAACATCGTCAGATACGTTCCGACCAGCGGAATGGCGAGTGTGACGCCCTCGGCGATCCGCAGACCGGTGCCGGAGAGGAGGTCGTCGGGGAGCGAGTAGCCGACGAAGCCCTCAAGGGTGACCACGATCAGGAGCACGAAGCCGATCACCCAGTTGAGCTCGCGCGGCTTGCGGAACGAGCCGTGGAGCAGGTGCCGCAGCGTGTGGGCACACATCGCGGCGATCATGATCAGCGCCGACCAGTGGTGCAGCTGGCGGATGAACAGACCGCCGCGCACGTCGAAGCTGATGTGGATGGTGGAGGAGTAGGCCTGCGACATCGGCACGCCCTGCAGCGGGACGTACGATCCGTGGTAGACCGTCTCCGTCATGCTCGGATCGAAGAACAGGGTCAGCCAGACACCGGTCAGCAGCAGGACGATGAAGCTGTAGAGGGCTATCTCGCCGAACATGAACGACCAGTGTTCGGGAAACACCTTCCGGAGCAGGAAACCGGAGCGGTAGACCCCGAGCCGCCCGTCCGCCCAGTCGGCGATGCGCTCGCCTTTCGATGCCTCGGTACGGGTATCCACTGGCGCCTTGTGGGTGGTGCTCATCCCCGCGCGCCCTCCCCTCGCGTGCAGTGAAACGGCTGGAACCGTATCCACACCTGCCACGGTGGAACAACGGCACTCCAGCCGTTCACTGGTGTCAACTCAAGTGATTCTTGAGCGAGTTTCGAGCTTCCCGGGAACGTGCCGGCATCGTGTACACGCAACGCGCCGGGAAATCCGGCCCGGTTACCGGTCGTGACGTGCCCCCGGTCGATCAAGTCGCTTTTTAAAGCGGCCAGTTGATCCACTCTTGTCATGAGCAAAAGCGTAATGGCCGCCTCTTGGCCGCGTCTGCCCGGCATGGCTTTTCAGGCGCTCCAGTGGGCCGAGGAGATCGTGGCCCGGGGCCGGGCGGAGCCGATGGAGACCCCGATGGCGGGTACGGCCGGCGTGCCGGGGCGGCGGCTCCGGGTGCCCTGGCCGTGGGTGGTGCTGGGCGGCGCCGCCGGGGCGGCGGTGAGGCGCGGGGCGCGCAGTACGGCCCGCAGTTCGCGGCGGCGCAGCCCGGCGGCCGGCGGATCGAAGGTCTGCAGGCGTTCGAGCAGCAGCCGGGCCGCGTCCTCGTCGGTGGTCGCGGCGGCGGCGAGCCGGGCCGTCCAGCTGCGGCCGAGCCGGGCGCGCAGCCCGTCCGGCGGAAGATACGGGCTTGCCCCGGCCGCGCCGAGACTGTGCAGGCTCGCCTGCCAGGCGGGGGCCAGGTGCTGGGCGAGGGCGTGGCGCAGCCGGAAGGTGATGCCGGTGGCGGTGCCGTGGCCGGTCAGCACGTGGTCGAGGACGAGGGCGGACTGCACGGCGAGGGTCATGCCGTGGCCGTGGGCCGGGTCGAGGGCGACGAAGGCGTCGCCGATGACGAGGAACCGGTCGGGCCAGCGACGCAGCTTCTCGTAGTGGCGCCAGCGGTTCTCGGTGCGCGCGCAGGCGTAGACCGGGCCGAGGGGGGTGGCGGCCTCGATGACCTCGCGCAGCAGCGGGTGGCGCAGGTCGCCCGCGGCGCGCAGCAGGGCCTCGTGGTCGGCGGGCGGGCGGCTGCCGTCGCCGGCGCTGAGCGTCACCGACCAGCGGCCTCCCTCGACGGGCTGGAGCATGCCCTGGCGGGGCTGGTCGGGGGTGCCCATCAGCAGCAGGGCGCTGAAGTCGGCGACATGGCCGATGGGCGGCGCGAACAGGGTGGAGGCGTAGGTGGTCGGGGTGCGGACGGCCGACTCCCTGGGCGTCTGGTAGCCGAGCTCGGCCAGCCAGCGGGGGGCGCACGAGCCGCGTCCGGTGGCGTCCACCACGAAGTCGGCGGGCATCAGGTGCCGTGGGCTCCAGCCGTCGGGCGCCCGCCGGTCCCGGCCGCGGACCCATACCCCGGCGACGGTGTCGTGGCGGCCGGCTTCCAGGCAGACCGCCTCGTGCTCCTGGAGGAAGGTCACCTTCGGGTCGGCGCGCAGCCGGTCGCGTACGACGGCGTCGATCAGGTCACGGCCGGCGCTGAGTGCCAAGAGGCCGGCGTCGAAGCGGGGCAGCCAGCCGGCCGGGCCGAGCAGCAGCATGTCCTGGGGCATGCGGACCGGAACCGCTCCGGCGGCGGTGAGATCCGCGACGATGCCCGGGAACAGCTGCTCCAGGCCCTGCCGCGCCGCGGGCATGAGGGTGTGGGTGTGCCGGGCCTGGGGCACGCCCCGGCGCCGCCCGGAGCCACTGGGCAGCCGGTCGCGCTCGATCACGGTGACTCTGTCCATGAAGTCGGCCAGGGCCCGTGCCGCGGTGAGCCCGGCGAGGCCGGAGCCGATCACCACGGCGTGCCCGTGGCCGCCGCCCCCGTCGCCGGCACATACCTCCAGGCTCATCTCCGGTCCCCCCTGCTGTAGTTGTGGTTGCATCATGCGGGTGCCGTACGCGCCACGGGCAGGGGATTCCCGGCCGGGCCGTACGGCGAGCGGTGCGCGGGCGACGCCGGTGCGCCCGCGCCGTGCGGGGTGTCCGACCCGATGTGCCTGGTGGGACGGGCCGCCCGACGGGGCTCTCGGCGCCGGGCGCGGTGCGGGCCGGGGCAGGGGCTCAAGTGACCGTCGAGAGAGCCGCGACGGGTATTCGAGCGACCGTCGAGGAAGCCGCGGAGATGTCTACGACACCCGGGCGACCGCCCGCACTCGCCGGGCGCCAGGACCGGCACCCGACGAACAGTGCTTACCGCCAGTCCCCCGGGCGCGGTGTCCGGGACAGCACACGCCCCGTCAGGACCGCCCGACGGGCCCCCGGGCCCGGGGCCAGGCGCGGTGCGGTGCGGGCCGGGGCAGGGCTCAAGTCACCATATGCCCACGTCGGACGCCAGGACCGGCACCCGACGAACAGTGCTTAGCGCCTGTCCCCCGGGCGCGGCGCCCGGGACGCCCCGTCAGGACCGCCCGAACAGTGCTTAGCGCCTGTCCCCCGAACACGGTGTCCGGGACAGCGCGCGGTCCGTCAGGGCACCGGCCGCCCCGGTGTACGCCTCTGGCTCGAACAGATCGGTCAGCCGGGCGTCGGCGAGGACGGCCGAGGCCCGGCTGTCCTGCCGCAGGATGTCGGCCAGGGGCTCACCGGTGCGCGCCGACCGGGCGGACGCCTCGTTCAGCAGCTCGCGTGCCTGCGCTTTGCCGAGCAGCGGGGCGAGGACGACGGCGATCCGCTCGGAGACGATCTGTCCTCCGGTGAGCCGGGTGTTGGCGCGCATGCGCTCGGGGTCCACCGACAGCTGGGAGACGAGTTCCACCGCCTGGTGCGCAGCGCCTCCGGCCAGCCGCAGCAGGGCGCGCAGCGGCTCCCATTCGGCGTGCCAGGCACCGGCCGAGCGCTCGTCCTCGCTCGGCAGACAGCCCAGCACCGTGGCGGCGAGCTGCGGCGCCTGCAGGGCGGCGGACCTGATGGCCGTGGCCAGCACGGGGTTGCGCTTGTGCGGCATCGCCGAGGACGCCCCCCGGCCGCTGGGTGCCGGTTCGTGCACCTCACCGACCTCGGTCCGGGTCAGGGACAGCACATCGACCGCGATCTTGCCGAGGGCGCCGCACAGGAACGCGGCGGCCGTGGCCAGGTCCACCACGGGCGTGCGCAGCACATGCCAGGGTACGAGGGGTGCCGTGAGCCCCAGTTCGGCCGCGAACGCCTCGGTCAGCTCCTGGACGTAGCCGGCCGGTTCGGTGTCCGGCGCGAACTCCAGGTATCCGGCCAACGTGCCTGCGGCGCCGCCGAGTTGGACGGGAAACCTCAGCTGATCCGCCTTGTCCAGCGCGTCCAGGACGAGGTGACGCCAGCCCGCCGCCTTGAGTCCGAAGGTCGTCGGCACCGCGTGCAGGGCCAGGGTGCGGCCCGCCATCAGGGTGTCCCGGTGCCGCGCGGCGAGTACGGCCAGCGCCTCCTCGACGCGTTCCAGGTCGGCGTGGATCAGGGTCAGGGCCCGCCGGGCGACCAGGACGGTGGCGGTGTCGAGGATGTCCTGGCTGGTCGAGCCGCGGTGGACGTACCGGGCCGCCGCCGCGTCCTCGCTCGCCACCACCGCGGTGAACTCCCGTACGAACGCCACCACCGGGTTGGCGGACTCGCGGGCCTGCCGGGCCAGGGCGGCCAGGTCGAGCCGGTCGGCCCGCGCGGCCTCGCTGATCACCCGCGCGGCCGCCGCCGGCACCGTACCGAGCCGGGCCTGCGCCCGGCTCAGCGCCGCCTCGGCGTCCAGCATGGCCTGCAGCCACGCCCCGTCGGACACCGCGGCCACGACCGGGGTGTCCGCCCAGACCGGCGCCAGCAGACCGGGGTCCGCCACGGGCGCGAGGCCGGTGAGATCAGTCGGCATGAGCAAGTCCTTGTCCTGCGGTTCCTGCGGTTCCTGCGGTTCCTACGGTTGCTGCGGCTCCTACAGCTCCTGCGGTTCCTACGGCTCCTGCGGCTCCTGCGGCGACGGCCTCCGTGTCGCAGTCGAGGGCCGCGCGGGCGATGGCGTCGGAATCCGTGAGGGTCACCGAGTTGACGCCGGGCCGGATGCCTGCGGCCGTCACCCAGTGCACCGACTCGGTCGGCACGCCGAAGGCGAAGCGGCGCGGATGCGGCCGTCCCGCCGCGTCGAGCAGGTGGAACGGCCGCCCGGTGACGGCCAGCCCGTCGGTCTCGTAACTGCCGCCGGAGCGGGTGCGGATGCGGTACGTGTCGCACTGCCCGGTGTCCAGCAGATGGCGCAGCAGCGGGTCCGCGGTGCGGCGCAGGGTGATGTCGGGCAGGCGCGCCTCGACGAGCGCGTCCACCCGGACCTCGGAGCCGGGCACGAGCGGCGAGCTGACGGAGTATCCGCCGACGCCGGCCTCGACGCGCAGGTCCGGCCCGACGATGTGCAGCACACCGGCCTCGATCAGTGCGGTCATCTCCTCGACGCGGCGCGCCGGCGGGCCGATCGACAGGAAGGCGTTGAGGGGGGTGTACCAGCCGTCCAGGTCGGTGCGGTACGAGTCGCCGTGCAGTCCGCCGTGGTCGACGGCGAGGCGGATCTCGTTGCGCAGGTCCCGCAGGACGTCGAGGGCCGCCTTGCGCGGGCCGCTGACATTGCCGGCCTCGGCCTCGGTGACGTCGTCGCGCAGGTGGTCGAGGAGCCAGTCGGTGAAGTCGCGCGGGCCGGTGAACTCCCGGTCCCGGTAGGGGCGGGTGAGCAGGTCCCAGTCCCAGCGGTACTTCTCGTCGATGCCGTACGCATCGAGGACGGCACGCCCCGCCTCCTTCCCCGGTCCGGCCGCCAGCAATTCGTCCTGGAGCTGCTGCGCCTTGCCGACGTGTCCGCGTGAGGTGAACAGCGTCCGGTAGTAGACGGTCACGACCTCACGGGCGATCAGCGGCCACAGGTGCCGACGGAAATCGAGTCCGCGGTGGCCGTGGTCACGGCGCAGTTCGGCGATGCGCTCGGCGGTGAGCACGAGCGGCTCGTGACGGCCGTGCGGGCCCTTCTCGTTCTCGCCCCGGGCCTGGTACGGGATGCCGCGCCGGGACCCGGCGTACATCCGTGGCTCCTGCCCGGAGGCGTGGTAGACGAGCCGGCCGCCGGTCCGCGCGAAGGTGCCGCCGCGGCCGGCGGTGAGCTGTGCCATGTAGTCGAAGAAGTTCAGTCCGAGCCCGCGCAGCAGCACCTTCGTGCCCGGGGCCAGCACGTCCAGGTCGACGTCGGCCGGGTTGGCCGGCGGGATGTAGGTCAGGCCCGACTCCCGCACCCGGGCGGCGAACTCCCGCTCGGCGGCGTTCGGCCGGCCCGGCAGGTGGCCCTGGCACAGGATCACCGCGTCCAGGTCCGCCAGCACGGTTCCGTCGGCGAGCACCACCCGCTGGCGGGAGCCGCCCCGCGCGTCCGGTACGTCGTCCAGGGCCACGGCGAGACAGGCGTGCGCGGTGACGGTCACCCCGGCGGGCGCGCCCGCGACGATGCGCTGGTACACCCACTGGAGGTAGCGGCCGTAGAACGCGCGGGTCGGGTAGGTGTCGGGGCCCAGCGTGCGGGCCTCTTCGAGGACGTGTGCCGGGTGGTCGTCACCGAACTCGCCCGCGACGAGGGCCACGGCCCACTCGTGCAGGCTCGGCCCCGGCTCCAGGGGACCGCGCAGGTCCACGCTGGCGTCGGTGAACACCGAGATCTGGCCTGCCACGGTGTTCATGAGCAGCTGACGGGACTGGTCGGTGCGCCATACCTTGCCGGGTCCCGGCGGGTAGGGGTCGACCACGTGGACGTGGACGGTGTGGCCCTCGGTCCGGGAGCGGGCGTTGGCGCAGAGCCGTTCGAGCACGGAGAGCCCGCGAGGGCCTGCGCCTATCACGCAGACAGTGCGATGTGTCATGGTCATGATTCCTGATTTCTGCCGATGTCGGGCAACGAGGCGAGGGCCGTGCGGTTGCCGGGGGCCCCATGGAGCGACCTCGAACAGGCAGTCGATTCACCACTCGACCAGCGCGAATCCGGCCGACATGCCCCCGCCGAAACCGGCCAGGAGGATCAGGTCGCCTCGGCGGAAGGCGCCCGCGCGGGCGGCTTCGTCCAAGGTGATCGGGATGGAGGCGGCTCCGGTGTTGCCGTAGCGGGTCAGGGAGAGATGCATGGCGGCCCGGGACAGGGCCAGTTGCTCGAAGACGGTGTCGAGCATGACGCCGTTGGCCTGGTGCGGGACGAAGTGCCGGACGTCGTCGGGGACGACACCGGCCTCGTGCAGGAACTGCTTGACCAGTCCGGGCAGTTGGTCCTCGACGAAGGCGCGCACGGCCCGGCCGTCCATCGTGAAGTACTGCCGGCCGGCCTCAAGGGCCGCCGGGTCGCAGGGCATCCGGCTGCCGCCGGCCGGCACCTCGATCAGACCGGACAGCTCGCCGAAGGTGTGCGCGCTGATGTGCCGTACGCGCGCGCCCCGGCCGCTGCCCAGGACCATCGCGCCCGCGCCGTCGCCGAACAGGACGACCGTCCTGCGGTCGGCCGGGTTCAGGATGCGCGAGTACAGGTCCGCGCCGATGACCAGCGCATGGCCGCCCGAGCGGGCGAGGATGCCCTCGACCGAGGCGAGCGCGAACACCTCGCCGGAACACACCGCGTTGACGTCGAACGCCGCCGCGCCGGACGCGCCGAGCAGATGCTGGACATAGGCGGCGGTGGGCGGCTGCGGCCGGTCCGGCGTCGAGGTGGCGACGACGATCACGGACAGCTGGTCGGCGGTGATGCCGGCCGACTCCAGCGCGGCCCGGCCGGCGGCCGCGGCCAGGTCCGACGTGGCCTGCTCGGGGGCGGCCCAGCGGCGCTCCCGGATGGCCGTCTTGCGGACGACCCAGGCGTCGTCGACCGCGGCCGCCGCGCCGACTTCGTCATTGGAGACGACTCGGTCCGGCACATAGGCACCGGTACCGAGGATTCCGACTTCGGTCATGCGCCTGTCTCCCCCTCGGGTGGTCCGGCAGGACACTGCCTGCCGTATGGGCCGTGTGTCTGCGCGTGTCTGTGTAGCTGTGTGTGTCTGTGTAGCTGTGTGTGTCTGTGTGTCTGTACGTGCTGTGCCTGCTGTGCGTGGTGCTGACCGCCCGTCATCCGCCCTCGGCGGGTCCTCTCAGCGGTACGACCCAGGTCTGCACGGCACCGGCTGCGTGGAGCCGCCGGGTGACCTCTCCGGCCTGCTCCGGCCGGGCCAGCGCGATCATGCAGCCGCCCAGACCGCCGCCGGTGATCTTCGCGCCGTGGCTGCCCGCGTCCAGCGCGGCCTCGACCAGGGCGTCGATCCCCTGGGTGCTGAGCCCGGCCGCACGCAACAGCTCGTGATAGTCCGTCAGCCGCGAGCCGAGCTCCTCCGGCCTGCCGCTGGCGAGCGCGTGCCGGGCCTCGTCGGTCAGCTGCGTGGCGCGCCCCACGAATCGGTCCTGCGCTCCGGGGTGCCGCTGGAACCCCGCCCGCAGCAGCTCGACCGCGTCCTTGGTACGGCCCACGACGCCGCTGTCCGCGACGATGAACAGGCCGTCGCAGCCTGGCTTCAGTTCCTCGGCCTCGCCCGCCTGGAACAGCAGCGGAGCGGGCGCACCGACGGTCCGCGCGTCGACGCCGCTGGAGCGGCCGTGGGCCACGTTCTCGGCCGTCTGCACCAGGTCGAAGGCCTCGTGCTCCGCCAGGCGGACGCCGTGAAGATCGGCGAGGGCGAGGGCCACAGCGCGCGCGACGGCCGCGCTGGAACCGAGTCCCCGGCCGTGCGGGATCGCCCCGTCGATGAGGATGTCGAGGTGCGGGCCGTCGGTCACGGCCATGGTCGTGGTGAACTCGGCGATCAGCCGGCGCAGGCTGGCGGAGGCCTGCGTCATCAGCGGCCGGGACGGGGAACCGGTGGACGTGAAGGACACGTCGCCCAGGTCGTCGGGGCCGCGGCAGGACCACCCGGCGCTTGCCGTGACCGTCAGCTGTGGAACGGGAAGGGCGATCGCCGGCGCCCCGTACACGACGGCGTGCTCTCCCAGCACGATGGCCTTGGCGTGAGCGCGACCGATGCCGACGGAACGAGCCCGGCGGTCTTCTGACACCCTCTCCACTGAGGTCGGCAGAGCCAACGCACTCAACTCCCCTTGTCGTTTCTACGGTGAGATCGCATCGTCGGGCGTTTCAGGACTGCGCGGACCCGTCGGCCCAGGTGCCGAGTGCCATCTCGGCGGTGATGCCGGGACCGAACCCCGCGATCAGACCGGTCGCGCCGGGAGCCGGGGTGTCCTCCTCCATCAACCGCCGCGCGGCCTCCAGAACGACAGCGCTGGCGATGTTGCCGTACTCGTTCAGCGTCGACCAGCTGTGCCGGAACACACCCCGGTCGACCTCCAGATACTTCGCCAGATCGTCCAGGATGCGCGGACCACCGGCGTGCACGATGTAGAAGTCCAGCTTCCCCGCGTCCCAGCTGTGGTCCTTGGCCAGCTCCCGCAACACCGGCGCCAGCGGCTCCATCGTCCCCGGCACACGCCGGTCCAACTGGAAATGGAACCCGGTGTCCTTCACCGCGTACGAGATCCAGTCCTCCGTGTGCGGGATCAGATACGACGCATTGCGCTCCAGCTCGATACCCACACCACCATCGCCCCGCACCACAGCCGCGGCGACCGCGTCACCGAACAGACCGTCCGACAACAGCGAGCCGATGTCGTCGGCACTGGGCTGGTAGCACAGCGAGCACAGCTCGCAGGAGACGATCAGCACGTTGCTGCCGGGATGAGCCACACAGAAGTCGTGGGCCCGGTTGATCGCCGCACCACCGGCCGCGCAGCCCAGCTGCGCGATCGGGATCTGCCGGGTGTCGGAACGAAAGCCCAGCTTGTTGATCAGCCACGCCGTCAGCGACGGCATCATGAACCCGGTGCACGACACATAGATGATCGCGTCGATGTCACGGGCCGGCAGCTCGGCATGGGCCAGAGCCCGCTCGATGACCTCCGGCGTGCGCTTCTTCGACTCCGCCTCGTAGATGCGGTTGCGCTCCTCGAACCCCGGGTGCCGCAGGGTCTGCTCGATGGGCTGCACGATGTGCCGCTTCTGCACACCCGTGTTACGGATCAGACGCAACGCCAGCGGAAGCTGCGGCTTGCCCGCATGCGCCTTCCGCGCGAACTCCAGGGTCTCTTCCACCGTGATGACATACTCCGGCGCACTCATCGCCGGCTTGCACAGCCTCGGCATATCTGGAATCCACTTCTGTCGGGGTCTCGACGGCATGGGCACGTGGAACACGCAAAACAGCAGGTGGGACACGTGGGACACATGGACACGTGGGACACGTGGGACGTAGAGCCGATGGCGGCACGACGGTGAGGTGACACGCAGCCCGGACGGCACCGGGCAAGCGGTGAACGCGGCCGGCTGCCATGGATCACAGGGGGCTCGGTCTCGCTCGTACGAACGCGTACGGCCTTGCGCGGACCGGCACACACAACGCTCGATCCACTGCCGTGCAACTGCTTTCGGGCAGGGAAGGCGTGCTGGAATCGTGCC
Source organism: Streptomyces camelliae (assembly GCF_027625935.1). Taxonomy (NCBI): domain Bacteria; kingdom Bacillati; phylum Actinomycetota; class Actinomycetes; order Kitasatosporales; family Streptomycetaceae; genus Streptomyces; species Streptomyces camelliae. The sequence goes on along the minus strand of NZ_CP115301.1, from coordinate 77,347 downwards.
ACGTGTGCCGTCCCGGCGCCAGGACATCACCGGGTGACCCGACCCGGAGTCCAGCGGCCTTCCAGCCGGCGTCGACCTGCAGCGCCGCACTAGTGAGGCTTGTGCCGCGCGCGAGCGGTTCCGGACAGTATCGGTGGTACGACCACGGGGGCGACGGACATCGGTCGGGCACTGCCGTAGTGCGTGCATCGGTGCGGCGCGGGCTGCCGCCGACCCAAGGGGAGCGTGAGGATGCCGGTCGCACTGGTGCACCGCGTGGTCTCGGAGGCAATCGCATCGGCCCCGGCCGGGGTGCTGTACGGGCTGATCGCCGACGCCACCCAATGGCCGCTGTTCTTCCCGCACTACGTGCACGTGGAGCGGCTGGGCTTCGACGGCGCCCAGGAGCGGCTGCGCTCATGGGTCATCTCGGAGGGCCGCATCCACTCCTGGGTGGCCAGCCGCGAGCTGGACGTGGCCCGTCGGCGTGTGACGTTCAGCCACGAGATGACGGACGCTCCCATCGAATCGATGAGCGGCGAGCTGACGGTGCATTCGCTGGGCGATCGCTCCCGGATGGAGCTGGGCCTCAACTTCACCGTCACCGGAGACGCACCCGCGGACCTGGCCTGGGCGGAGCGGGTCGCCCACGCCACCGGCCGTGCCCAGCTGGACCGGCTGGCCTGGCTCGCCGAGCACTGGCTCAAGCTGGACGACCTCCTGCTGTACTTCGAGGACACCGTGCGGTTCGAGGGCTCCTCCGACGCGGTCATCGACTTCCTCTACCGGGCCGAGAACTGGCCCGCGGAGCTGCGGCACATGCGCAGCGTGCATCTGGTGGAGAAGATCCCAGGCGTCCAGGTCATGTCGGTCGACAGCCTCGCGGACGGCGACGCGCAGCACACCGAGTCGGTGCGCCTCTGCTTCCCCGGTGCGGGGCGGCTCGTCCACAAGGAGACGGTCACCTCGGCCCTGGTGTCCGCGTACACCTGCGAGTGGTCCGTCGAGCCGGACGAGTCGGGCCTCGTCCTCACCGCCCGGCACCATGTGCTGCTCCAGGAGGACGCCATCGCCGGCGTACTGGGCGAGCACGCGACCGTGGCGGACGCGGGGCAGTACGTGCGCGAGGAACTGAGCCGGCAGGGACGCCTCGTCCTGCACCAGGCGAGGCGGCACGCCGCGGGCGGCGTACCGGTCCGGTGACCACCGGCGGCGCACCGGTCGCCGGGACCGCGGCGGCCCCGGCCTCCTGACACCGGGGCCGCCGCCCGGCCGGGCCCGCCGCCCAGGTGTCCCCAGGGCTTCGAGAGCGGATTTCGAGCCCTGTCGACACGCCGTCAGGTCATTTCGGGGGAAACTCCTGAAGGATGTGCCAGCCACTGCGAGGAGGACGAGACATGGCGAGGTCGAGCCGCCGGCGCCGTGTACGGATCCGTACCGGCCGCCGTCCAGCCGTACTCGGCGACATCGTGCGCCCGGCCGTGCAGATGCCCTGGCAGCGGTGCGAGGCGCTGCTCGACTCCACCATGGACCGCTCCACGGGACGGCATGTGGAGCAGGTCTGGTGGTGCTGGTACGGGCCGCTGGACATGGCGCGGTTCGTCGCCGCCTGGCAGTCCGTCGTGCAAAGAGAAACCATTCTGCGGACGTCCTTCTCGCACCACCCGGCCCCGCACCTCGTCTGCCACCCCCAGGCACGCGCCGAGGTGACACGGCATCCCGCGGGCACCGTCGACTGGGACCGGCTGCTGGAGCGGGACCGGCTGCGCGGCATCGACGTGACCCGGCCCGGCCCGCTGCGCATCACCCTCGTCGACACCGGCGAACCGAACACCACCCGGGTGCTGCTCACCTTCCACCACGGGCTGCTGGACGGCGGCAGCGTGGACCTCCTGCAGAACGAGTTCACCCGCGCCTACCTCGCGGACGGATCTCTGCCCGGCGGCGAACGCCGGCCCGACATCCGCGACTGGATGTGCTGGCTGGAGCGTCAGGACACCACCGCGGCACGGGACTTCTTCAGCCGGGACCTCTCCGCCGGCACCCCCGCCGTCCTGCCCGTGCCGTCCGGCCCGCGCACCCGCCGGCACGGGCACGGCCGGGCGGGGTCCCGGCTGGCCACCGCCGAGGTGAGCCGGCTGCGCCGGTGGGCGGCCCTGCGGGGCCTGCCGGACTCCAGCCTGCTGCACGCCGCGTGGGCGCTGCTGCTCAGCCGCGAGGCGGGTACGACCGAGCCGGTCCCGGTGAGCTTCGGCATCACCGTCTCCGGGCGCGGTATCGCCCTGGACGGCGCCGAGCGGCTGGTGGGACCGCTGCGCGGCTGCCTGCCGATGACCGCCCTGGTCGACCCCGCCCGCCCCATCGGCGCTCTGCTGGCGGACCTGCGCGACCGGGCGCTGGACATGGCGGCGTACGAGTGGGTCTGCCTCGGGCAGATCCAGGAGTGGACCGGCCGCTCCGCCCGGCCGCTGGAGAGCCTGGTCTCGGTCGAACCCACCCCGCGCATGCTGCCCGACCTGCAGGACGAGCTCGACGACGCGGGCATCGGCTACGGCCGCCGGCGCACCGGCGGCGCGCACTCCCTGCTGCCCGTCACCCTGCTCGTACAAGACGGCGCCGACGGCTCACGGGACCTCACCGTCCTGCACGACCGGGCCCGCCTGTCCGACACCGACGCGGGCCTGCTGGCCGACCGGTGCGCCCGGCTGCTGTGCCACCTGCCCGCTCTCGACGACACCGAGACCGTCGCCGAGGTGCTGGCCGCGCTCACCTAGATATCAGGTCCGCTCGGCGCCCGATTCGGGGAAACCCACGAGCATCGGGCGCCGGTGATATCGGCTCAGCAGGGAGAGCAGCGTCTCCGCGGGAAGGTCCGGCAGGAAGTCACAGCTGTCCGTCGGGGCCAGACGGGCCAGCAGTCCCAGGATGAGGGGATCCCCGTCGCGATAGACGGTCGATCTTTTCGATTCCGTCGCCATGACTGAAAGGTAACAGCGCACCTCTCCATGGAGACTGCGATTCCTCTCGAATTCCTCTCGCGAACGACCCGAGAAAATCACAGAGGAATCAGCGATGAATCCATCTTGAAGCCATGGTGTAAAGCATGAAGATAAAGGTGCTAGGTGCGCTGAACGCCGAAGTGAACGGAATCTCGATCGTCCCGAGCGCGGCCAAGCCCCGCCAGATCCTGGCGCTGCTCGCGCTCCACCCCGGCCGGGTGGTGCCGGTGCCCACCCTCATGGAGGAGGTCTGGGGCACCGACCTGCCGCAGAGTTCGCTGGCCACGCTCCAGACGTACATTCTCCAGCTGCGCCGCATGCTGGGCATCGCCATGGGCCCGGACGTACCGGGCTCGGCCAAGGGCGTGCTCGCCACCCGCTACGGGGGCTATCTGCTGCAGATCCCCGCCGAAGCGGTGGACGTCTACCGCTACGAGCGGCTGGTCGCCGAGGGCCGGCAGGCCTTCGAGAGCGGCGAGGACGCCGACGCGGCCGCCCTGCTGCGCGAGGCGCTGGCCCTGTGGGAGGGGCAGGCCCTGGTCGACGTCCGGGTCGGGCCGGTCCTGGAGATCGAGGTGATGCGGATGGAGCAGAGCCGCCTGGTCGCCCAGGAACGCCGGATCGACGCCGAGCTGCGGCTGGGACGGCACGTCGAACTGCTCGCCGAGCTGAGCGACCTGATCGCCCGGCACCCGCAGCACGAGGGGCTGCACTCGCAGGCGATGGTGGCCCTGTACCGCTCGGGCCGGCAGGCTGCCGCGCTCGATGTCTACCAGCGGCTGCGCCGGCGCCTCGTCGGCGAACTCGGCGTGGAGCCCTCGCCGCAGCTCCAGCGCCTGCATCAGGCGATGCTCGCGTTCGACCCCCGCCTGGACATCGCCGCCGGCCCCCGCCGCACCTCCACGTTCGACCTGTACGCCGCCTGACGCCGGCCACGCCCGCACTGCCGGCCTGCGCGCGGCGGGGGCGTGCGGTACGCCGACGGGCCTGATCCGGCATGCCCCGAACCGGTCATGGGGCGGGCGGCGTTCGGACGGTGCCGTCGTCGCCCGGCTCGGGCCGTGACGGGGGCGGGCCGGCATCGCCCCCGCACGGCCGTGGGCCGACGGCTCGGGTCAGGTGACCGTCACCGGCGGACGTCAGACCGTACGGGTGGTCACACGACCCCTCGTGGCGTTCGGGGGCGTTGCCGCCGGGGCATCGGAGCGGGCCACATCGGAGCGGGCCATGAGGATCGCGCGCTGGAGGCGGCCCAGCGCGGCGGACGGCTCCAGGCCCAGCTCGGAGACGAGCGTGTTGCGCAGCCGTTGATAGACGTCGAGCGCCTCGCCGCGCCGCCCCGAGCGGTGCAGAGCCAGCATCAGCTGGCCGTACAGGCTCTCGTGCATCCGGTACTGGTTCACCAGCACCGTCAGCTCCGGCAGCAGCTCGCGGTGGCGGCCCAGCTTGAGGTCGGCCTCGATGCGCTGGTCGAGTACGGACAGCCGCGCCTCCTCCAGCCGCCTGGCCTCCATGTCGATCAGGATGCCGGCCTGGACGTCGGTGAGCGCGGGCCCGGTCCACAGCGAGAGCGCGTCGGCCAGCCGCCGGGCCGCGCCGCTGTAGTCCTCGGCGTCCATGGCCCGGTAACCGGCGCCGGCGCGGCACTCGAACTCCCGGAAGTCGACGGTCCCGTCCCGCGTCACCAGGCGGTAGCCGCCGGGGACGGTGGCCAGGATGTCCTTGGAGGTGCACCGTTCGTCCTCGCCATGGGTGAGCGCCTCGCCGATCAGCTCGCGCAGCTGCAGCACGTACGTCTGCAGTGTGGTGCGCGCGCTACGCGGCGGCTCGCTCCCCCACAGCTCCTCCACCAGCGCGGTCACGGGGACCACCTGGTCGGCGTGGAGGGCGAGCAGGGCCAGGACCTGTCTCGACTTGGGTGCCGTCGGCACGATCGACACACCGTTCTCGCGCACTGACAACACGCCCAGCACTTCGATGTCCACGTTCTCCCCCATGAGCCAGTGCTCCGCTTGGCAGGACACCTTCGATAAAGAAACAGCGCAGTCGGTTTGTCAAATATCAGACAGCTGACGCCCGGTGAAGCGACGACATTCGGCCATTGATGCGTCGAACCGATGTTCACTCAACCGCCGCCCAGCCAGGAGGAGGAGCAGGCTGAGCCCGGTGTTCCGCTTCCGCAACGCATGGAACAGCGGAAACAAAGAACCAACGGAAGTCCGGAATGCTTCGACTTGAATCGTATAGATTTATGCAACTCCTCACCCCACGGGGTGGCTTGAAACGGGAGCCACCAAGACCGGGGCACCCCCGGGGGTTACCTTACCCTTTGCGACTCCTTTGCCCGGCCATGGAGCGAGGAGAAACCGAATGCCTGGTATGTTTGTCAGGTCGCAGGTTCAGCCCACGGGCGCGGGCTCCGGGGCGATCCGGCGGGCGACGCGACAGGCCCGGCCCAGGAGCCGGGGCAGCTGACGGCCGCCGCGTACGAAGAAATGGCGCCCGGGGACGGTCCGCGACCACACGGGGCCCTCGGTCCGCCGGTGCCAGCCCTCGGCCGTGGAATGCGCGGCAAGCGGGTTGTCCTGCGAAGCGACGACGAGCACCGGGGTGGTGAGCGGGCCGGCCGGGGAGGGCCTGTCGACCGCCTCGTGCAGGTCCTGGGCCAGCTCCAGATCGGCGCGGAGCACCGGCAGCATGGCCTGCAGCAGGATCCCCTCGTCGCTGCCGAGCGGCACGGCGCCCCTGTCGCTCAGCTCGTGCAGCAGCTCGGCGTCCGTCGCCCGGTGGGCGGCCGGCAGCCCACCGGGCAGGGGTGACGGCGACCAGCCGCCGACGGCGAGGAACGCCGGGCCCGGCAGGCCCGCCTCGTGCAGGGCACGCGCCACGGCGAGCGCCATCATCGCACCGAGGCCGTGCCCGTACAGGGCGTACGGGCCGGAGAAGGAGTCGGTGAGCTGCGGCAGCACATCGGCCAGCAGCGCCTCGTGCGTGGTCACCCGGGGTTCGGTCCGCCGCTGTGCGCAGCCCGGCAGGAGGACCGGGACGGGCTCCACACCGGGTCCTGTGCTCGCCGCCCACGTGTCGAAGACGGAGATGCCCTCGGCGGAGTGGGCGAAGCAGTGCAGCCGCACCGGTTGTTCGGCCGACATGGCGTCCTCCTCTGGGTCCGCTCCCGGTACGACCACGTCCGCACCCGGGACGACGGGGCTGGGTCCGAGAATTCCCGGAGTGCCTCGAACCGCACTTGAGGCCTGGCCGAAACCGCGGTTCGGAGCACCAGCCGGAAGACGGGCCCTGCTGCCCCTCCTGTCCGGAAGACGACGGCCCTCACGGCCGCAGGACGGGCCCCTCAGGCCGCGTACCGGTCGAAGGTGGAGCCGCGGCGCGGCCCGGCCACCACGTCGAGTTCCGGGTCGACCGCGAGCATGGCCTGGTGCAGGCGCTGCAACTGCGGCGAGGGTTCCACGCCCAGCTCGTTCTTCAGTCCCTCGCGCAGCTTCCGGTACACGTTCAGGGCGGAGGCCTGCCGTCCGGACCGGTACAGCGCCAGCATCGCCTGCGCGTGCAGGCCCTCGTGCTGGGGGTGACGGGCGATCAGGTCGGTGAGCTCGGCGATCAGTTCCACGTGCCGGCCGAGCCGCAGATCCGCGTCGATCCGCCGTTCCGTGGTCACCAGCCGGGACTCCTCCAGCCGTGTGACCTCGATCGCCAGGACCGGACCGAGTCCCACGTCCACCAGCGCGGGCCCGTGCCACAGGGCGAGGGCCTCCCCGAAGCAGCGGGCGGCCCGCTCGTCTTCCCCCTCGTCGAAGGCCTCCTGACCCTCGGCGACGAGGCGCTCATAGGTGTGCACGTCCACGGACTCCGGCGGTATCTGAAGCAGATAACCACCGTGCCGAGTGGCCAGGACGTTCTTCGCGGCACCGGGCGCGTCCGGCCCCATCGCCGTACCGAGGTAGCGGCGCAGCTGCATGATGTACGTCTGCAACGTGGTCATCGCGCTCTGCGGCAGCTCCGTTCCCCATATCTCCTCCATCAGCGTCGGCACCGGTACGACGCGGCCGGGATAGAGCGCGAGCAAGGCGAGAACCTGGCGGGGTTTCCCGGCGGTCGGGACGATCGAGTCCCCGTTCACGGCGGCACACAGCGGACCCAAGACCTGAATCTCCATGGTTCCCTCCGTTCGTCGTCGGGCACACCCGATGGCGGAAATTCGTCGGCGAACTTGCACGCTAGCCGCACCCGCACCGGAGGCATCGGTTCCTTCAGCAGCATTTGAGCAATCCTCAAAGAGGAAACGAAGGCAATACGCACCGCGGGAAACTCAGGAGAAAGCACCGACAACAGGTCCGGAAATAATTCACCGAGAATCCGGAAAATCCGGCCGCCGGCGCGGCGAGGCACTGGAGACCTGCCGAGCCCCACCGGACAGCGAGCGAACCCGCTGCCGCCCCGCCCGCTACCGCTCGGGCTGCGCCAGCTCCGGCTGCACCCTCGGGGACACGACCGCCGACGAGCGGGAGCCGGAGGACACCAGGGCCTCCGGCTCCCGCCGGTCGGTCAGCAGCGGCAGCAGCAACTCCCAGATACGGGTGACGTTCTGCCGGGACAGCCAGGAGGCGTCCTCGCCGCCGAGCACCTCCAGACCCACGGTCACCGCGACGACGACGCGGGCGGCATCCTTCCAGGACACCCCCGCGGCAAGCGCACCGGCGTCCTCGGCCCGGCGCAGGCTCTCCTCCACCCAGCGCTGCCACTCCTGGCGCAGCGGAGACTGGGCACGGCGGGCGATGTCACCGGCGAGTTCGAAGCCGGCGCGGACCACAACGTCCTTGGCCAAGGAGCCGATCAGCTCGTGCATGGCGTCCACCACGGCCTGCAGTGAGTCGCCATGCCGGGCCCGCGCCGTCTCGGCGAGCTGCCGTACCGCCTCGGTGGCCTGCGCCTCGACGGCCTCGGCGAGCATGCTCTTGTTGGCGAAGTGAAAATGCAGCGCCCCGTTGCTGACACCGGCGCGCGTGCTGATGGTGCCCAGCGACGCGGGGACGAAGCCCACTTCTGCGAACACCTCGGCCGCCGCATGGATCAGCGAACGCCGCGTACGTGCGGCCCGCTCCTGCTTGACCATGTGCTGCCTCCTGCGTACCGGGACGTCGAAAGGCCGAAGCCAGCCCCAGACTAACAAACCGCGTACGCGGTTTCATATAGATGGAAGTGAACATGGCTGGTCAATGGCTGAGAGGCCCCCTCGAGCACCCCTCAGTCGTCCCTCACCGTCGTCATCGTGCCGAGGAACTCGACATAGCCGATGTACGGCGTCCAGTCGCCGATGAGCGACAGGCTCCAGTCGGCCTGGAAGAGCCGGCCGATAGCGTCGACGAGCGTCAGCAGCAACGTGTAGAAGCCCACGGCCACGAACCAGTGCGCGAGGCCGGCCATCCTCAGGGAATGGTAGATCTGCAACCGGGACGGCCGAACGGCGGTGATCTGCGGCGCCGTGGCGGGACCGGCCTAAGTCCCACCTGCTGCACGGCAGTTCATGCCTACCGGGAGCCGCTGCCCACGCGGGCGGTGGCGAGCGGTGCCGTGGCGAGCGGCTGGGACTCGGCCCCCAGCAGGTTCTCCGCCCCTGCGACGAGGATCGACTGCTGAAGCCGGCGCAACCTCGCCGAGGGCTCCAGGCCCAGGTCCCGCACGAGGGTGCCGCGCAGCTGGTGGTAGACCTCAAGGGCCTCGCCGCGGCGGCCGGAGCGGTGCAGCGCCACCATGAACTGGGCATGCAGGTTTTCGTGGGTGCGGTAACGGCTGGTCAGCACGGTCAGTTCGGCGAGCAGTTCGCGGTGCCGGCCGAGCCGTAGGTCCGCCTCGATGCGCTGGTCGAGGGCGCACAGCCGGCTCTCCTCAAGCCGCTTGGCCTCCATCTCCAGGCGCGCACCGGTCCGGATGTCGGCGAAGGCCGGGCCGATCCAAAGGCCGAGCGCCTCACGCAGCAGGCGCGACGCCTGCTTGAAGTCGCCCGCGTCGATCGCGCGGTAACCCATGCCCGCGAGCCGCTCGAACTCGCGGACGTCACTGTCTCCGCCGTCGGAGACCAGCATGTATCCGCCGGGCGCGGTGACCAGGACGTCCTTGGCGCTGCGCCGCGGGGCCCCGGGCTCGCTGTCGGCCTCCTGCTCCAGCGCGGCCGTGATGAGGTCGCGCAGCTGGAGGATGTAGGTCTGCAGAGTGGTGCGTGCGCTGCGCGGTGGCCGGCCGGCCCACAGCTCGTCGGTCAGGGCGAAGACCGGCACCACCTGGTCGGCGTGCAGCGCGAGAAGCGCGAGCACCTGCCGCGGCTTCGGCGCGGTCGGGGCGATGAGCACCCCGTTCACCCTGACGTCCAAAATGCCCAGTACGCCGATCTTCATGCCGTTTCCCCCAGATGAGTGCGCTCTCCAAGCTGGCACTCATCGAGTAGAAAACAGGCCGGACGGTTTGTCAATACCAAACCAAGTATGCTGTTTTGATTGATTGGGCACCGGCTGAGGCACGACACTCGCAAGTCGCGTCTGACGTGCAGATTCATCCAACTCTACGCCACCGTACCGCCGAAGCGCCGCAGCCCTCCATCGAACTTTGCCAAGTTTGACCCCAACAAACGGACGATCAAACCGGGAACAACAGGCCCGCCCGGCCGGGATAACAGACCATTCATGCCGTTCTCTTCTCCTGCCGCCGAGGCGTTTGCCCGTTCACTGCGGCGGGTTGCCGTGCTTACGCGAGGGCAGGTCGGCGTGCTTGCTGTGCAGCATGGCCAGCGAGCGGATCAGCACCTCGCGGGTCTCGGCGGGGTCGATCACGTCGTCGACCAGGCCGCGCTCCGCCGCGTAGTACGGGTGCATCAGCTCGGACTTGTACTCCTTGACCATCCGCGACCGCATCGCCTCGGGGTCCTCGGCCTCGGCGATCTGCCGGCGGAAGATGACGTTGGCGGCGCCCTCGGCGCCCATCACCGCGATCTCGTTGGTCGGCCAGGCGTAGGTCAGGTCGGCGCCGATGGACCGGGAGTCCATGACGATGTAGGCACCTCCGTACGCCTTGCGCAGGATGAGCGAGATGCGCGGCACGGTCGCGTTGCAGTAGGCGTACAGCAGCTTGGCGCCGTGCCGGATGATGCCGCCGTGCTCCTGGTCGACGCCGGGCAGGAACCCCGGCACGTCCAGGAGGGTGACGATGGGAATGTTGAAGGCGTCACACATCTGCACGAAGCGAGCGGCCTTCTCGGACGCCTCGATGTCCAGGACGCCGGCCAGGGATTGCGGCTGGTTGGCGATGATGCCGACCACCTGGCCGTCGAGACGGGCCAGCGCGCAGATGATGTTCCGCGCCCAGCGCTCGTGGACCTCCAGGTACTCGCCGTCGTCGACGATCTCCTCGATGACCTTGCTCATGTCGTACGGCCGGTTGCCGTCGGCCGGGACCAGGTCCAGCAGCACGTCGCTGCGCCGGTCGACCGGGTCCGAGCTCTGCACCCGCGGGGGGTTCTCCCGGTTGTTCTGCGGGAGCAGCGAGATGAGGTAGCGGACCTCGGCGAGGCAGGTCTCCTCGTCGTCGTACGCGAAGTGGCACACGCCGGACGTCTCGGCGTGGACGTCGGCGCCGCCCAGGCCGTTCTGGCTGATCTCCTCGCCGGTCACGGCCTTGACCACGTCCGGGCCGGTGATGAACATCTGCGAGGTCTCACGGACCATGAACACGAAGTCCGTCAGGGCCGGCGAGTAGGCCGCGCCGCCCGCGCACGGGCCCAGCATCACGCTGATCTGCGGGATGACACCGCTCGCCTTGGTGTTGCGCTGGAAGATGCCGCCGTAGCCGGCGAGGGCGCTGACACCCTCCTGGATACGGGCGCCCGCGCCGTCGTTCAGGGAGACCAGCGGCGCGCCGGCCGCGATGGCCATGTCCATGATCTTGTGGATCTTGGTGGCGTGGGCCTCGCCCAGCGCGCCGCCGAAGATCCGGAAGTCGTGCGCGTAGACGAAGACCGTACGGCCCTCGACCGTGCCCCAGCCGGTGATGACACCGTCGGTGTACGGCTTCTTCGCCTCCAGGCCGAAGCCGCTCGCCCGGTGCCGGCGCAGCTGCTCGACCTCCTGGAAGGACCCCGGGTCCAGGAGCAGCTCGATACGCTCCCGAGCCGTCAGCTTGCCCCTGGCGTGCTGCGCCGCCGTCGCCTTCTCACTCGGGCCGGCCGCCGCCTGGGCCCGTATCGCGTGCAGCTCCGCCACATGACCGCGTATGTCGGCCGGGGCTGTCCCGGTCGGCACGGGGGCAGTCGTCATCGCCATCTCTGGTCCTTTTCTGGGACAAGGCTGCCGAGCCTGCCCCGGTTCCATCGCCAAAGTAAAACCGCATGTGCGGTTACATTTTCTTGCAGTGGACGGCGCCTCGGACGGCGGACGGCTCACCTCCAGCTGCCGGGCGGCGCGTAGTCGTGCGGCCGCTTCCACCAGTTCCAGCCAGGCGACGGCGGCTGTGTCTCGGGCTCCTCCTGGCCGCGCGCCCGCAGGGCGAGCAGCACCGTCGCGACGGCGGCCAGCTCTTCCGCACCGGCCTGACCGCGTTCCACGCGAAGCACGGTTTCCACGTTGTCCATGCGGCGTTTTCCCCTCCTCGCAGCCCTGGCCCATGGTTGATCAGGGCACTCGAACAGTGCTCTGAAAAGGCTTGAGAGCCCCCTCGGAAGGCGGCCCCGCGGGGCTGCGGGGAGCAGGCCGGCGCACCCCGCACAGGGGCGGTCGTCGGCCACGGGCGTCATCCGAGGTCCCAGCGGACAGGGCCCCCTGGGACCGTCCTGGCGGGTCCTCGGAAAACCGGACCGGCGCCCCGATATGGAACCGGATCCTCCACAAATCGCGAGGGCGGAGTGCCTGCTACCGCTAGAAATTAAACCGGTTAGTTTGTATCTTCGGTGTCCTGACACAACCACATATGACGCCGCTCAGGGGGACCCAGACATGTCTGCGAGCACGTTCCGTGTCACCGGCACGATATCCGCCAGCCAGCAAGGGAAGAGCGACACCACCATCGGGCACGCCAACCTCGCACCGCACCACACCTCGTGGACCACCACGGTCCCGAGGGAGTTCGTCCACCGCGCCAGCATCGCCGAGGTGATGCTGACCGACTGGAGGCGCGTGGACGACAACCACTTCAGCCTCGCCGCCCAGTGGCCCCGCGGCCACAGCTTCTTCGCCAACGTGGACGGCTGCCACGATCCGCTGATCGCGGCCGAAACGATCCGGCAGGCCGGGATCCTGCTGGCCCACGCCGAGTTCGGCGTTCCGCTCGACCATCACCTTCTGATGTCGGACCTCAGCGTGGCCGTACGGCCCGAGCACGTCCGCGTCGGCTGGGCACCCGCCTCGCTGGAACTCGACGTCACGTGCACGAACGTGACGTGGCGGCGCGGCGGCTTCACCGGCTGCACCATCGAGGTGAAGATCCTCCGCGACGGCTTCGTCGCCGCGACCGGGGGCGGCACGGTCAGCTGCATCGGCCCCAAGGTCTACGGACGGCTGCGCGCCGCCAAGCTGCTCGACGGCGGACAGCCCCGGGTCATGCCGCTGACCGCCCCGGAAGCCCCGCAGACCGTCGGGCGCATGTCGCCCATGGACGTCGTCCTGTCGCCCGTCGGGGAAGCCGGCCGCTGGCAGTTGCGGCTGGACACCCGGCACCCCGTGCTCTTCGACCACCCGGTCGACCACGTGCCCGGCATGGTGCTGCTGGAGGCCGCCCGCCAGGCCACGGCCGCGACGCTGGGACATGCCTCGCTGCCGCTGGCCATCACCAGCGAGTTCGTGCGCTACGTCGAGATGGACGCGCCCTGCGCCATCGAGGCGCTGCGGATCCCGACGTCGGAGCCCGACCGGGAGGCCGTGCTCGTCTCCGTCCTGCAGGACGGACAGCTCGCCTTCCGGGCCACCGTGGCCATGGCGGCAGGCCAGGGATGAGCCGTCGGGGCCGGTGCCCGGCGCGCCGGGCACCGGCCCCGACTCCGGCAACCGGCCGCGTGTCGTCTTCCCGCGCTCCCTCCGGTACGACGGTGCCGGGCCGCCGCCCGCAGCGGCGGCCCGGCACCGTCGTACCAGGGCTACACCGTGACCGGGGCGAACGCCTCCAGATGGTCCTCGGCCCACTGCCGGAACGATCGCGCCGGGCGGCCCGTCACCGTGCGGACGGTGTCCTCCACCCCGGCCTTGGCACCCGCCCGCTGCCGCCGTGCGCTCGCCAGCAGCGCCTCGACGACCGGCTCCGGACAGCGCCTGCTCAGCCCGGCGCGCGCCGCCTCCGGGGTCAACTCCTCGAAGCGCAGGGGAATCCCGAGCAGCCGGCCGAGCAGTTCCGTCTGCCCGGCCGCGGTGACCGCCTCCGGTCCGGTCAGCGTGTAGGCGCGTCCGGCATGGCCCTGACCCGTCAGCGCCCGCGCCGCGACCGCCGCGACGTCCCGGGGATCCACACAGGCGTTGGCGGACGTCCCGTACAGCGCGCGGACGGTGCGCTCGGACCGTATGGAGGCCGCCCATGACAGGGAGTTGGACATGAACGCGCGCGGACGCAGCAGGGTCCACTCCAGGCCGGAGGCGCGCAAGCGTTCCTCACTGGCCCGCTGCCACCGGGTGATGAGGTCGTCGGCCTCGGGGTCGAGGACGGCCGCTGCGGAGAGTTTCACCACCCGCCGCACTCCGGCCGTCCGTGCGGCGCCGACGAACCGGGCGTCATGCTCGCCCGAGGGATCGGTGGTGACGAGGAACGCCGTCCGCACCCCCGCCAACGCCCGCGCCAGCGCCCGCGGATCCGCGAAGTCCCCGGCGACCGTCTCCGCCGCCGACGGCACCCCGGAAGCCTTCGCGGGGTCCCTGACCATGATGCGAACGGGCACGTCGGCGGGCAGCAATCTGACCAGTTCCCGCCCAACCGTCCCGGTGGCCCCGGTCACCAGGATCACCGGCTCGTTCCCGTCTCATTGCGTACGCGTGGACAATTCACTGTTCTCGCACCCTCCCGATCAACCAAAACGATGTAAGATACAAACTGGGCGGTTTTTATTGGCTCTGTCTCACAGACGAAGGAGGCCGACAGTGGTGACGCAGGACCGGGCGATCCGCACACGGCGGACGATCCTCACGGCGGCGGCCAAGGTCTTCGAGGAGCGGGGCTACCAGGCCGCGACGATCAGCGAGATCCTGACCACGGCCGGTGTGACCAAGGGGGCTCTCTACTTCCACTTCGCCTCGAAGGAGGACCTGGCGGAGGGGGTGATCAGTGAGCAGGACCAGCAGCTGCCCATTCCCGGACGGGCCTGCAAGGTCCAGCAGTTGGTGGACACGGTGGCCGTGCACGCCTATCACCTGCAGACCGACCCCCTGGTCCGGGCAGGTGTCCGGCTCTCCCTCGACCAGCAGGCCCAGGGGCTCAACCGCAGCGCCCCCTTCCTGCGCTGGGGTGAGATCGGCGTCGAGCTCCTGACGACGGCACAGGCCCAGGGCGAGCTGCTGCCCCATGTGGTGCCGGCCGAGACGGCCGAGGTCCTGGTCGGAGCCTTCGCCGGCGTCCAGGCCATGTCCCAGGCCACGTCCAACTACCAGGACCTGCCGCGCCGGGTGACCTCCCTGCTGCGGCACATACTGCCGAGCGTCGTGATGCCCTCGGTGCTCGCCGCGGTGGACGTCACCGAGGGCCGCGGAGCAGCGGTCCACAACGAGCTCCAGCAGACGCACTCCATGCAGCCCGCGGCGGCTCTCACCTGACAACGCCCGACAGCGCACCGCTCGCCCCCGTCCGAAGTCCATCGGCCCGCACTCCCCCGCCGGCACCGAAGTACGCCCTGAGCGCGAGGGAGAGCGGCCCACCCCCGGCCGCCCAGCCGACGTACCCGTCGGGCCGTACCAGCACGGCCTCATACGGCAGTTCGGGCACCGGCTCGCACCGCACCACCCTCAGCAGCCCGGCCCAGGGCCGCGCCTCGGCCTCGTAGCCGCCGCTGCCGTAGCCGCCGCTGTCCTGCCCGCCGGAGAGCAGGAGCAGCGGCCGTCCCTCGCCCAGCAGGCCGATCACATCGGTGTGCCCGTCCCGGGTGGTCAGCGCGATGTTCTGCAGAAACCTTCCCTCCCAGGGTGAGGAATCGGCACCACGCGCGGGCAGCACCGTGTCCTGGGCGCTGAGCATGGACGCCAGCACCCCGCTCTGGGGTTCCGAGGCGAGCAGCTCGCCGAACAGGGCGCGCAGCGGGTCCAGTTCGGCGCCCGGCCGCATGATGGCGAGCTGGGCGAGCGTGTTGTCGATGACCCGCCGCGCGGCGGGCCGGCGCTCCTGGTCGTAGGTGTCGAGCAGCCCGTCGGCCGCCGTGCCGCGCACCGTGAACGCCAGCTTCCAACCGAGGTTGAGGGCGTCCAGCACGCCGGTGCTCAGCCCCTGGCCGGCGATCGGGAAGTGCAGGTGCGCCGCGTCCCCCGCCAACAGGATCCGCCCCTTGCGATAGCACCCGACGAGCCGGGAGAAGTCGCTGAACCTGGTCAGCCACTGCGGTTCGCGCATCGCGATGTCCCGCCCCGCGATCCAGGAGACCTCCCGCCGTAACTCCTCCAGGGTGAGCGGCAGATGACGCGCCGGATGCGTGCTCACACAGTTGAGGGTCCGCAGGTGCGTCCTGCCGTGCGGGGCGTCCTTGGCGACGATCCAGCCCCGGGCGGTGCGGTGCCAGCCCGGCCGCAGGGCGTCCGCGTTCTCCAGCCGGACATCGCCCGCCATCGCCGAGACCGTGGCCGTACGCGTCCAGGACTCGAAGCCCGCCTGTTCACGTACGGTGCTGCGCGCGCCGTCCGCTCCCACCAGGTACGCGGCAACGCAGCTGATGCCGCCGCGCGGCCCCTGCGCCGTGACCCGGACCCCGTCCGGACCCTGCTGCACCCCGGTCACCCGGTGCCCGCGCAGGATCACCGCACCGGCGGCCCGGGCCCGTTGCTCGAAATGCCTCTCCAGTTCCTCCTGCGGGCACTTGAGGATCGGCGTCGGTTCCATGGCCGGGGCGGAGATGGTGAGCCCGGGGATCCCCGCGAAGTGGAAAGGCCGGCTCACCGGATCCGGGCCGGTCCCCTCCCCGGCGAGGTCGCCGAGATGTCCGCGCCGGGCCAGCGACTGCACGGCACGGGCGTGCAGCGTGGTCGCCTTGGGCCGGCCGGACACAGCGGTCTCGGCCTCGACGACCACGGTACGGACCCCGTGTCCCGCCAGTTCGCCGGCGATCAACAGACCGACCGGTCCGCCACCCACGACCACCACATCTGCCTGTATGTCATTTGTCATCCCGGAATGCCCCCTGTTCCCGGATCGCGGTGTCAGTACACCGAATCAGGCAGGATTCCTGCTGAATCGGCTGATTCTCTCCATCGCGCGAAGTAAAAATATACCGGGGGGACGGTTCTCTGCAATGCTCCGCGACACACGTCTGGCGAACCTTGTTTCGGAACATTCCGTCAGAAACGCTGCATAAACCCCAGGAAAGCTAAAGGGGCAAGGTGAGACCCAGCTGCTCCACTGCCGACGACGGCTCCGACACCGCCGGAGCGGCCGGTCCGCCCCCAGAGCGCTCCGTCTTGCGGCCCTTGGTGCCCGGGGCGAGGGTGCGCGGGTCCACGGCCTCCGCGGGCGCCCCAGTGGCGTACAGCCCGTCGGGCTCGGTGTCGCGGTCGTGCGGAAGCAGCCAGAAGACGCGGCGGCGGAACGTGCCCGAGGAACGGGAGGGTTTGGCCTCGGGGCCGAGCAGCGCGTAGCCCACCATCCGGCCGTCGCGGTGGTAAGGGGGCCGGCTGCGGCGGGTCGGCAGCCGGTCGAGGCTCTGGCGCACGTAGTCCAGCTTGCTGATGTCCTCCAGCCAGACGAAGTCGACCTCGTGGACGATCTCGTCCTCTGCGATGAGGGCACTCATGCTGTCTCCTCGTCGGCGACCAGTCCGATGCCCGGGTAGTACTTGCGCTGGTTGGACAGGACCATCTCCTTGGGCGACGCGAGCCCCACCACCTCACGGACCCGTGCCGCGAACGCCCGGGACGACATCGCCTGGGCACCTTCATTCTGACACCATGTCTTGTAAGCCGCGTAGAGCCTGGCTTGTTCCGCTCGCATAGCGGGCTCGATCCGGCAGCTCTCGCTCAGAAAACGACCCGTGTAGTCCTCGGTCTCGGCATACGCGGTCGTCGCGATCCGTACCCGCTCCGGCCCGCTGAGCTGCCTCTCCCCCGCCAGATAGCGACGCGCGCCCGTGACGAGCCAGTTGAGGATGCCCGGCCCTTCCTCGCTGACGAGGATGTCCGCCAGGTTGTCGATCTTACGGTCGTCGGACACGACGCGTTCGAACGGAATCAGCCGCATCCGCCGCCAGAACGCGAAGCCTCCGGTCCCCACCTCGGGCCGGTGGTTGCCCAGCAGCCAGAGCTTGTGGGTGGGCTGGAAGCTGAAGAAGTCCTGCCGCATCCGGCGGGCCTTGATCCGGTCACCGCCGGTCAGCAGCTTGACCCGGGCCTCGTCGAAGCGGTCGCCCGGCTTGACCTCGTTGCACACGATGACCCGGCGGCCGTGCAACTCGGCCAGGTCGGTGGGGTGGCCCTCGAAGGGGCGGGCCATCAGGAATCCGGGCGGCGCCGCGTCCGCGTAGTCGCCGATCAGCTTCATCACCACGTCCAGCAGGACCGACTTGCCGTTCTTGCCGGAGCCGAACAGGAACGGCAGGACCTGGGCTCCGACGTCACCGGTGATGGAGTATCCCAGCAGCAGATGGAGGAAGTCGGTCATCTCCCGCCCCTCGGTGCCCTCCCCGAAGGTGTCCGCGAGGAACCGGTCCCAGCGGGGCGTCGGCATCGCCTGCGGGGCCACGGTGGTCGAGCGGGAGTGGAAGTCCCGGTTCGGGGCGGGCCGGTGCAGCCGTCCGGTACGCAGGTCGACGACCCCGGCCGGGGTGCACAGCGCGTACGGGTCGGCGTCCAGCTGCGAGGCGTTGAGCACCATGCCCGGCGCCGACTTCGCCTGCATGAGCAACGCGTTGATACCGCTGGTGCTCAGTGCACGGCGCCGGTGCTGCTGCAGCGCGCCGGTGCTGTGCACGCCGCGCGGGTCGGTGGTGGCGATGGACTCCGCGAGATCACCGGCCGCCCACAGCACGGTCTCGTCCTCGTCGATCTGCCAGCGGGTGCCGTCCCACCGGAACCAGCCGAGCCCGGGCACATGCCGGTAGTCGTTGGCGTAGACCTTCACGAACAGCTTGGCGTTGCCACGGTCGCTGAGCGTGTCCGGCAACAGGCCGTCGGCCGTGACGTCGGCCGTGACCGCGGTGCTGTCGTGGACCTCCCGGGGCGCGGGCAGGGCGATGGGCTGGGCAAGGATCTGCGCAGCGGCGGTCTGGGCGTCGAAGCGGAACAGGGCCTGCTCGTCGGAGGTCATCGCCGGCCCCCCGGAGACGACGGCCGTAACCGGCCGGCGCCCACGGCACAGCCGACGCCGGGCAGGCGTCCGCGCCCGTGGGCAAGGCCGAATAACCCCCGCAGCTCAGAGGCCATGCGCACCCCCCGTCAGCGACCGAAGCGACTGAGCGACCGACACAGACTAGCGAAGCCTGCGCGCACCAAAGTGGCACGTGGGAAACAATTTTCGAGGCAGCGGCCCGGTCAGCGACTGAACCGCACACGGACCAGCGACCGTAGCCGCTCCGCAGCCGGGTTCAGTAGCTCGACAAAAGTGCAGGTCAAACCACACGCAAAGACCAAAACAGCGACTGAAGCGACTCAAGCTCTCTATCTATGACGCGCACACGCACGTGCGTTGCACGTCATATACCCGACCCTTGAGTCGCTTCAGTCGCTGCTTGTCTCTAAAAACAGCCCTGACCTGCGCATTCTCTCCAGCGACTGACAGCGACCGAAGCCGAATCGAGTCGCTTCGCCTCAGTCGCTGCCGCGCGAGCAGCCCACCCCCCAGCGACTGAAGAGCGACCGAGGAGCGACTGAAAGGGAGGAAGGACAGGGAGAGCCGAAGAGGGACACTGCCCGACAAGTCCCAGAAAGCCTTGAGCGGCCCTGCACCGCCCCTCCAGCCGGGTATACGGCGGAAGCCTCGGGGGAACCCAGGAGGGCCTAGCGGGCGGCCTGAGCGCCCGTCACGGCGCCCGCTGCGGGCCCCGCTGGGAGCGAGGGGTCTTCTCCCCGACCTTTCTGACCTCGATCGTGCGCGGATCCACGGCCTCTTCCGGCGCGCCCTCCTGATAGAGCCCTCGGGCTGGGCGTCCCGGTCATGGGGCAGCAGGAAGTAGACCCGGCGGCGGAGGTCTTGTCGAGCGCCTGACGGACGTAGTCGAGGTTCTCGGGGTCTTCCAGCCACACGACGTGTGCCTCGTGGATGAGATCGCTCTCGGACAGGAGCGACCTCAGCTCCCGGTCGCTGTACACCTCGTGCGGATCGCTCTCCGGCCCACAGAGCGGCCTTCTCTCCCCCGGCCCGCTTCCACCGGTATCCGTCCCAGGCGTACCAGCCCAGGCCTTCGACATGGCGGAACTGGCCGCGCTGGAGCTGGACGAACGGCTTGGCGTTGCCCCGGTCGGTGAGGCTGCTGAGCAACGGCCTGGACTCCTCGGGTGATTACGCCGTAATCACCGGGCGACTGAACATCAGGCGAGGACTGGGACTACGCGGACAGTACCGACAGGCGGACGGCCGGCTGCTCAAGGTCCAGCATCTGTTCAGCGGCTGCGCCGGCGTCGAAGCGCGGGGTCTCGGCGCTGCTCATGAACGTCCGTCGAGGTGAAGCGGGCGGGCGGACCCCGCGGCGAGGCCGGCGTCGATGATGCGGGCATGACGGGTGCTCTGCCGGGGCCGCGCGGTCTCGGCGGCCTCCCACAGCAGAGCCCGAGCCGAGCCCTCGTCCAGGTGCCCGGCGGCGGCGAGCCCCCCGGCGGTGTAGGCGGCCTTGTTGAGCTTCTCGGTGAAGGCCGCCCCCTCGGGCGTACCGGCGCACGCGGCGACCTCGGCCAGCAACGGCTCCAGCACCCGCTGCCCGCCCGTGCTGCGGCCCCCCGGCCGGGAAGTGATTACGCCGTAATCACCCTGGGGTCCGGCAGACCCGGTGGCCCCGGCAGACCCGGACGGCACAGTCACTCGCTGCGGCTCGACGACATGCCCGGTGCGTACGAGTTCCTCGCCGAGCCACTTGGGTAGCGGGGCGGGCAGCCGCGCCGGTCCCTCGGGCCGGTACGTGCCCTGCGCGGTACGGGTCGTCGGGGCCACGATGTAGCCGCCGTCCGCCCGTACGTCGACCTGCCAGGCCAGCGCCACCTTGGTGCTGGACCCGGTCGAGCAGCGCAGCCGGGTGGCAGGGCGCGGATTGCGGTACCAGATGTGGAGGCCCCCGGACGGGGTGCGTACGCGCAGGGTGCCGGTGTCCTCGGCCGGGCTGGGCTGCCCGCGCAGCGCGGCGAGGAGGGCGAGGGTGTCGAAGCCGGACGCGAGCCCTCGCAGGTTCACGGAGGCGTGGATCGGGATACCGGGCAGCAGCAGGTTCCGGTCCGGGACCGGTGCGCTGTGCGCGTCGACGTCGATGACGACCAGGTCCGCTCCCCCGCAGGCGATCCCGACTCCCCGGGCCGAGGTGTGCGACCACCAGCTGTCGATGCGCTCCGGGTCGGTGGTGGCGGCGTGGAACCCGTGGCACGGTCGGCCGGCGGGCAGACAGACGCAGTCGGCGGGCAGATGGCCTCGGTCCCTGCACGAGGGGCAGTTCGCGACCGGGGTTTTCCGGCGCGGCGCGAGGGGGTGCACCGGCCAGCCCTGCTCCGCGCACCAGCGGGCCACGGCATGCGGGGATGCGGGCCGCACGGGGGCTGCGGACTCTCTCGTCACAGCGGGGCCGGGCAAAACGTTCGTCCTTCTGCCAGGGACTGTAAGGACTGTATTTCTGAACACTCTAGGACCGGACCCGGGATCTCCACAGAAGAGACAACTTTCCTGTGTGGCGGGCCGTCAGTCCCTCGCTGGGCCTGCCAGGGACTGACGGGCAGGGACCGAACCGCTCCGGGCACTGTGGCTCGGTCCCTCCCGGTGGCTACGGGTTCACTCGACCCGGGTACCGGCCTGATCGACGAGGGACTGAGCCAGTTCGACGAGCCGACCCGCATCCCGTTCCAGACCCTTCGCCCCGAGGAAGCGAAGCAGATCGAAGAAGACCTCGTCCGAGGCGATCTTCGCGTCCAGCAGCATGGCGAGGGACCCGGGCTCGTCGTACGGCACCTTCCGCGGCCGCTGCTCCGGTTGCCCGTCGGCGTCTGCCGAGGAGGCATGCCCCCGAGGCTCCGGAATCACCTCCGTCCCGCCCCCGGGCTCCGACTCCCCCGCCTCGGCAAGCTCCTCAGGGGGAGGGGTGATTACGCCGTAATCACCCGAGCCACTCTCCAGTGCAGCCCCGCCCCGGTCGGACAGGTCAGACAGGTCGGACGGCCCGGTGATTACGCCGTAATCACTCCCGGACTCCTCCCCCGCCTCCGGACGCCCGATGATTACGCCGTAATCACCGCCGGTCCCCCCGTCCCTCTCCCCCCGAGGCGTGCTGACGGCCGGAGGAGTGATTACGCCGTAATCACCCGGTCCCCGCAGGGACTCCCCCGCCCGACCCCGGTCCTCCGCTTCCTTACGGGCCCGCTCGGCCTTCAGCTCCTCCAGCGCGGCTTCCTGCTGCTCGGCAGGCTTGTTGCCGACGGCCCGCAGCAGGTCGATGGGTTCCTCGCCGATCCGTGCCTGCAGTTCGGGCGTCAGGTTGAGCAGGGCCAGCCGCTGCGACACCCAGCCCTGGGAGCGATGCAGCCGCTTGGCCAGGGCCCGCTGGCTGCCGTGGATGGCCAGCAGCCGCTGCAGCGCCCGGGCTTCGTCGATCTCCTCCAGGGCCTGTCGGTGGATGTTGGCGACGAGCGCGGACTCAAGCAGCTCCTCGGAGGTGGCGCCCTGGTCGTCACTGACCATGACCTTCACGGTGGCCAGCCCGGCCTCCCGGGCGGCCGCGAGACGGCTGCTCCCGTCCACCACGACGTAGAGGGTGTCCGGTTCGAGGGCGCCCTCCTGGCCCGGGTTGGCCTTGAGGTAGGCGTCCCGGTTCATCACCGTGATCGCCTGCTTCTGCCCGTGGGTCTTCAGGCTCCCGGCCAGGTCGGTCAGGTCACCCAGAGTGGACCGCGGGTTGTCGGGATTCGGGCTGATGCGGTGGACGGGAAGCTCCGAGGGAGCCGCGACCCCTTCGGTGGGCACCCCGGTCGCGGCGGCCACGGCTTGGCGGCGTGCGCTGACCGGGCGTACCGCTCCGCCGAAGCGGCCGGCTCCCAGCTGATCGGCCTTGCTCACAACACCTCCCTGGCCAGCGCCCGCATCCCCACGGCCTGCTGCGACTTCGGCGCGTACGACAGCAGTGCCCGTTTCACCCGCACTGCCTCCTTCTGCTCCTTGAGGTCCCCGATGAGCCCGACGACCCGCGGATCCTTTATGTCGACCCATCCCTGAAGCGACGAGGTGGCGATGTATCCCCGCCGGGAGTCGTACAGATTCACGACGATGCCGAGGTAGTCGATGTCGATCTGCAGGTCCCCGCGCAGGTCGTCGATCTGCGTCGTCAGCAGCTCGTAGGCGTCCGCCGAACTGTCCTCGGCCTGTACGACGATGAGTGCCCCGGACTGCCCCGCCCGCTCAGCGTCACGCCGGCGCCCGTAGTACGCCGCGGCGTCCATGCTCAGGCCCAGGCTCGGCGGGCAGTCCACGATGATTACGTCGTAATCACTCTCCAGTGGAGCCAGCGCCCGCTCCAGCGCGGCTTCCCGGGCCCGCACCGCGGACAGCCGTACGTCCAGCAGGAAGGCGTCGTTGCAGGCTGGCAGCAGATGCAGCCGGCCACCGAACACGTCCTCGTCCACGGACACGATGAGGTCCCGCAGATCCCCCTTGGGCTCGCCCGCCATGTGGTTGGTCAGGCTGTCGCCGTTCATCGGCAGAGGAGTGGCGCCCAGCTGGTTGGTCAGATGGCACTGCGGGTCGAAGTCGACCAGCAGCACCTTCAGCCCCGGTCCGGGCAGGTTCTCGATGTCCAGCGGATCATCCACCGGCTCGGTGTCGTCGCCCTGGGCCTCACTCGCGCGCAGGGCCTGGGCGAGCGCCTTGGCCACGCGCACCGGATACAGCGCGTTGGAATCCTCGGACAGCGCCTCCCCGAGGCCTGCGGTGATGGCGGTCTTGCCGACACCACCCTTCTGGTTGCACACGATGATGCGGCGGGTGATCTCGGGCCGCGCCACGTCCGGGGCGGGATTGGCGTCCAGCCACAGCTGGACGGACTGGGCGAGTCCCTGGATGAGCGACACCCGCCGGTCGGCGGCGATCTGCCGGAACTCCTCCCACTGCCCCGGAGGCAGCAGCGTGGCGAAGGAGTCGGCGCCGGAGGTGTCGATGGTCTGCACGGTGGAGGCCAGGTCGCACCAGTCCCTGATGCCCTGTTCCACCGCGGCCTGGATGTCGATGCCGCACTGGGCGGCCCTGACTCTGAGGTTCTGCCGGAGCCATCCCGGCAGTTTGGAGACGACCTTCTCGCGGTCGCTGAAGGAGGCTGGAGAACTCATGACGTCACCATACTAACGTTTCTGACCTTTCTTGAGCCCCGACACGTTAGTTTGCTAACGCTGTTGAGCAGTCATCAAGGCCCGGGAGTGATTACGCCGTAATCACCCCCGGGGACGGGCGAAGCCAATGTGGGTGATTACGCCGTAATCACCCACCCACACACCCATTCCTCCTGCCCGCCCCAGCCCCGCGCGCAGAGCTCTCCTGCCGGTGCAGCCCGGCCCTCGGGTGCGGGTTCCAACCCCCCTCCCACACAGGCCCACAGGCCGGTGCCGGGTGTGCACCCGCATGGTCGCTCCCGGACCTGGCTGGGCAGCGTGGTACCAGGGGCCTTCGCCGGCCCCTGGACCCCGCTGCCCCTCCACTTCCCGGCGCGCACCCGTTTCGTCGTGGTCCGGACCGTGCGCGCCGGAAAGCGGAGGGTACGTGTGCCGGGCCGGGGCGGGTCCCCGGCGAACTCCTCGTGGCACGGCACTCATGTTCAGCCGCGGGCAGTGTGGGGGACACCCGTCATAGGGCAGAGGCAGTGATGGTCGAGGCCGAGTCGAAGCCGAGTCGAAGCCGCAACGCATCACGGGTCCTTGGGAGCGGAAGCGACGGCGGGGCTGTTTACAAGGGAAGAGAGCGCAGCCGCCAAAAGCCCTCTGACCTGCACAAACGCCCTGACCGACCAAGACCGTAGGAACTGCCAGGCAGTTCCTGAGAACTGCCACCACGTTCCTAGGAACTGAGTACCCAGTCCCTACGACAGCACCAGATTGACGTGACGTACATGTCTCCGGCACCGCGGACCCCGGAATGAAGGCGGAAACAGGGCGGAATCGAGGGCCCCGGACCCTGAGCACGACGACAGCCGACACGGCCGACAGGCGGACCTAATTGACTTCCTGCTCATGTACGTTAGGTTCATCTGGTCGGCCTGAGAGCCGTCCTTCATGAACCCCTGAACCACCAAGCACCCCCCTTGCACGGAGGGCCCGTTGGGAGCAGTACGCAGACTGGTCGACGCCGACACGGGCGAGCCGATCCCTTATGCGCCGTACGCCTTTTCCGGCAGGCACACACAGGTCGACAAGGCGCGCGTGGAGGCGATCACCGAGTCCAGGGCGTTCACGCCCAGTCAGAAGTTCCTCGTCCTGTGGTGGATCGGGGTCTCGCCCGAGGGCATGGAGCCGCTGCGAGCCACCGGCGCCGACATCGCCAAACGAGTGGGGATGTCCTCCGACGCCGTCGGAAAGATCAATAGGAAGCTGGTCAAACACCGCATCCTGATCGTCCGGGGACGGATCGGCAACTACAACCTCTATCGGATCAGCCCGTACATCGCCTTTCACGGCACAGGGATCGAGCAGCGTGAGGCCGTGAAGACGTGCAACCCGCCGGACATCCCCGGATTCGACGACAATGTTCCTGCACGGTGGGAGGTCCAGTGATGAGCAGCGACGACAAGCAGAAGAACCTCGAACTGCTGGAGAAGACGGCAGGGATGAGCGCCAACCAGCGTCTCGTCGTGATGCTGTACGCCCTGCACCCGACCGACAGGTCCGGCGCCGTCCTGGAGACAGCCGCCAACCTGGCCAAACTGGTCGGCATGGCACCGCCCGTCTTCTCCCGCACCCGCAAGCAGGTCATCGAGGCCGGCTGGCTGGAGGAGACCGAGCGGATCGGGCACATCAAGTACTACCGCCTCGACCCCAAGCGCATGGGGGAGAGGGTCGTCGTCCCTCTTCGCCGCGCCGCGACCTGACGTCCTGGGGAGCGGACCTCATTGACGTGACGTACATGAGGGACGCTCCTGGGAACCGTTCCGCTTCACCCCGAGGCAAGAACGGCGACCCGCCCAAACCCCACGCGTCCCATCCTCCACTTATGGCGGATAATGGTTGCTCAAAGTAACGGCGTGGTGCCGCTTCGGCTGACATCATCAGCTCTACTCGCGGCAGCTCTCGACGAAAGGTGCGCCGGCGAGAGGACCGGACGCCGGCGCGACCTGCCGAGGGCGAGCCCCGCGCGGCTTTCGCACGCTGACGACGGTCCGGCTTGTCCGTGAGACGTCTTGGGGGACTGGGGGACGCCGTCGATGAGTAGCTGGCCTCAGCATGCCTGGTGGGTCGATTACGCGTTACCGGCCGCCGTGAGCGCGGCCATCGCGTGGGTCGGGCTGGCCCGCGAGTTCGCCGGTAAGGGACGGCTGCTGGGCAGCTGGGCGTCCGCCGCCCTGATGCTGTTCGTACTGGCGCTGATGGGGGCGGTGGCGGCCGGTGCAGTGGTCCTCCTCCCTCACGCGGCACAGATTCCCCCGGTGCTCGCGGGCGCCGCGACGGGCGCCACCGCGCTGCCCCGGCGGAGACAGGACGAGACGGCGCAGCCGTACGTCAAGTTCATGACCCTGGGCATCGCCCTGGTCCGGGAGCGCCTGGTGCAGCGGGTGCACCTCGACGCCTGCACCTGGTCGGACCGCTTCCTCGACGGCATCGAAACGTCCACCCAGCTCAGGGTGTTCGTCCACGATCTCAAGCTGTACTTGCTGGAACGGCATCCGCTCACCGCCGACAGCAAAACGATCAACGCCATCTATGCGGACGTCGAGAAAGCGATCGACGCGGCACTGGACGTACAGACCCGTATCGACGAGGCGTGCCGCGACGGTGACCTCACCTGGCAACGCGATCCCACCGCTGACGAACTCATCGCCCGGCGCCAGGCGTTCGGCACCGCCCTCGCCCAGTGCGGCCACCTGCTGCACTTCGCATACGCCCACGGCCGCCGCAGCGAGATGGAAGAACTCCGGGCCCTGCGCGCGAAGTCGATGTCGAACGACGCCTTCCACAGCCCGGCACTGCCACCGCAGCGCCGCTGGTACGACCGCTGGCTGGCCCGAGGACGACAGACGGGACGACTTTGAGCCACCGGCCCTGGCGCCGCCACTCACTTGTGGGCCGGGAACCCCACGCTTCCGATGGCGGCGGCGCTGGATTCCGTGCCACTGCGGCCGGCTGCGGCCTCCGACCGGGGCCGGAAGCTGATCTGAACGTCGGCGTCCAGCGCCTCCGCCACGGCGGCGAGCGTCCGAACCGTCAGATTCGCATCCCCCGACAAGATCTGGCTGACCCGCCCCGGACTGACACCCATCGCCTTCGCCAGATCGGACCGGCTCTTGCCCAGTCCCGCCAACAGCCCGGCCAGAGAGGCCGTGGCCTGCCGTGCCACCTGCGAGGCCGCCCATTCGGTCCGGTCGTCGTCACGGGCGAAGATGCCCATGTCTCACCCCCAACTCACGCCGCGACAACGCTCGTTGCCACACCACCAGGATGCCACCTTTAGCTATAACTAAAAACTCGGTTGCCGAAAAACCCATCCCCATCGCCGCTCCCCAGCGCTCCTGACCTGCATCAACATCCATCCGGAAACGCGGTCCGAAGTCACCCTGTCGGGCGAGAAGCACAGTGATCTTTCCCGCCAGGCCTCCTTGGAGGAAACGTTCGTGCGCGGCCCGGCCTTCCAGCGCGCAGCGCTCACCAGACCAGCATCGTGGTTTCGGTCGAAGCCCGCCTGTGCTTCCCGGGAGACCAACGTGCGCGTGCGCTACTGTCTCCGTCAGAACCTCGTTCATTCTCGTAAGTCGTAACGGGAGGCTCTGTGCGGATCACCGTCACTGTGGACCAACCCACGCCCGAGTTCCAGACCAAGCTCCTCGCCCTCCTCTCCGAACACGCCCAGGACGTCGAAGCCGACTCCACCTGGACCGAGGAACGCGCCACTCAGTACTACCGGATGCTCCCTGCCCGAGCCCGACGCATTGTGAAGGAAGCCGTCCAGCGCGGTGGCCACGTACCGGCGGACGCCCTCCGGGACAAGCCGGACGACAGCTTGCGCGGGCACAGCGCACCGCTCAGCCGGATTCTCCAGCGCGGCAAAATGCTCAGGTGCTGGCCCGAGGCGATGGAGCAGCCCGTGACAGGTGTGGGCCCCGGATTCGGCAAGGTCGAGGGCTACGGGATCAACCCCGAGCTGATCCCCGTCTTCGAGACCGCCATCAGCAACGTGGAGAAGTGAGGGAGCCGCCCGCCGCGCTGAACCCGAACACGCCGAGCAGGTGTGGAGCTCGGAAAGTCACCGACCTGGCAACGGCTGAGATCAGCTGGATGAGCCGCCGGACGATGCTCACGGCCCAGTCGGCGAAGGCCGCCGGCGCTCGGCCGGTGATCCGGGCGACCGTGTCCGTCACCGGGGCGGCGGTGCCGACCGAGGCGGCGTACGTGGCGAGGACGGAGTCGACGAAGCCGGGCACCCCGAACGCGCCGTACTGCTCCTCCAGTTGGGCCCGGGCGGCGTCGCCGGCCAGGTCGACGACGGTGACCGGCCGCCCGATCGCCGCCGGGATCAGCTCGACCTGCCGGCGCAGTGTCATCGACTCCGGGCCGGTGAGCTCGTACGTCGCGCCCTCGTGGCCGTCGGACAGCAGGGCCTGGACGGCGACCGCCGCGATGTCGCGCTCGTGGATCGGCTTCGGCCCCCGCACCGGTTCCCTCGCGCACGACAGCGGCCGCTTCTTCTCGGCGGAGGCCCTGCGGGGGGGGAGGCCGACGAGCCGATCGGCAGCTGCGAGCAGCCCATCCTGGTCCAGCTGTGCCACGGTCAGTTGACGCTACGCCAGATGTGCTGCTCCGCCTCCTCGTTGTCGTCGTCCCGGCCCACGTCGCTGCGGGGCGCCCGCTCGGGTTCCGCGAGGTGGTCGTCGGTCCTGCCGAGGCTGTTCTGCTGCACGGGATCATTCATGAAAGCGGTCCGTCCTTCCTGTCTCCACGGCTGTCTCACGAACGGGGGTGTGACGAACACCGGCTCCCGGGGCGGTCTGCCCGCGGACAAGCCCACCGCGGCGACGTATCCGCCAGGGAGCCGGAAGGCGCTGAACTCCGCCGCGACGTAAGGGGTACGCGCGGCGAGCGGGAAGCGGGCGCCCGGGCACTCGAACCTGATGCTCCGCAGGCCGGCGCGCAGGCCCTGGCCGGTCAGTTTGGCCGCCGCCTCCTTCAGCACCCACAGGGCCGCCCGGCATTCGGCGTCCTGCGGCATGGCGTGCAAGGCCGCCCGCTCGCCGGGGCCGAGGAAGACGTCGTCGGGCAGCCGGGTCACGCGCGCCACCTGCTCAGTGTCGACTCCGACCCGCGCCCCGAGGGCCACGGCCGCCAGTGCGTACCGGCCGCTGTGCGCGATGCTCAGCGACAACTGCGGCCTGGCCACCACGTACGGCTGCCCGCCGGGGTGCTGCCCGGTGCCCAGGGTTGTCCATGGCGTGCCGACGATCCATGCGGCCGCCCGGCGGGCCAGCCACCGCCCGATCAGCGAGCGGGTCCGGTCCGCGGTCACCCGCTTGCGCAGGATCCGCTCGCGCTCGGCCGGCGGCAGCACCTCGAACACCGTGCGCGCGAGCTCCTCGGTGCCCGGGGAGCGCAGATCGTGCGCGAGGAGCAGCACGCGCGGCGAGGCGACGGCGACCGGCGTCATGTGTCTCCCAGGCCCAGCCGTCCGAGGTGCGCGGCCACCGCCGCGGCGCTCCGACCCTCCGCCGGCTCCTCCTGCGGGCCGGTGGCCGCGGTGCGTACCGCTCCGGGCGCGAAGATGCTCAGGGCCACCAGCAGCGGGTGGTCGGCGTCCTCGGCCATCCCGACGACTGTGTCCACCAGGGCGCTCATCGTGCACCCCCGGGCCGCCCGGCCCTGCGCCACACGAGGACGCGCCGCTGCGGACGCGCGTCCACCTCCCGGGTGGCGCGGACGGTGAGGACGTCTCCGTCGAGTTCGGCGTCCCGGGACTGCTCGATGCCGATCCAGTCGGGGCGCGACGAGATCCGGATGCGGTGCACGACCTTCCCGTCCCGCACCTGCCACTCGCCCGCGTATCCCATGTACGAGGGGCCCGGTGCGGTAGCCGGTGCGGTGGGCATCATGCTCACCGAGACGTGGCCGTCGGGCGTGTAGATCAGCATGCCCGACGGGGACGGCCCCAGCGGGCCCTCTCCCACGGGCCGCCCGGCCTCGTCCACGTCGTGGAAGGCATCCAGGTGCCACACACCGACGATGTCCTGGGTCATGTCCGGTCCTGCTTTCCTAGCGTGGGTCTGATCGGGTCGCTCGTGCGATCGGGGGCGGCGGTCCGGGGAACCCGCCGGCGGTGTCACGTGCTGTCGGGGGACATCAGTGTGTTCCGGCTCCCGCTACCCGCAGGCACTCCTCCGCGAAGCCGAGGGCCCTGAGGTGGTAGGCGCGGGCCGTCCAGCCGAGGCTGATGTTGTGGCCGGCGTCGGGCTGATGGTCCGTCACCACGCGGGGCGCCGCGCTCAGCCGTGACCGCAGCCGGGCGACCGCCTGCTGGTCGTGCTGCCACCAGGCCTCGTGCTCGGCGAAGGTGAACCGGACCGGCACCCGGATCCGCCCGGCGAACTCGGCGAACTCCTCCGGCCAGCGGACGGCGTCCGCGAGCTCGCGCGGCGGAACCGAGGCGACCATGGTGCCGCTGGCCCGGAACGTCCCCGGCGGATACAGCCGCAGCGGCCCCCAGTTGAGCCGCCAGCTCCGTCGCCCGTGCGTGTCGCGGGCACCGAAGGGCACCGCGTACTCGCCGCCGCAGCCGGAGATGTCGAGGCCGAGCAGCTCCGGCACCGTGCCGTCCGCGGCGATCCGCAGCGCGGGCTTGCCGCCGAAGGAGTGGGCGAGGAGGAAGACGCCGCTGCCCGTGTCGAACCGCGCCGTGAGGAAGCGCAGGGCCGCGCTGAGCGTCGCCGCCTGGTCCGCGATGCCCTGCCCCTGGGGCAGTTGCCGCGCCGACAGGCCGTAGCCCGGGCGGTCCACGGCCACCGCCGCGAACCCGAGGCTCGTGGCAAGGTCGAGGAACGACGTGTCGGGGTGGGTTGGTCCGTGGAAGTACGAGGAGCTCATCCCGGCTCCGTGCAGGGCGACGACCATCGCCCTGCACGGAGCCTGTTCCGGGAGGGCGAGCAACGCGGACAGGGTGATGCCGTCCGCGTCGAGGGTGATGCCGCGCGCTCTCCCCGTGGTGGCCGGCTGTGCCACCGTCATGGCCGGTCGCCCCCGGCGCGCTCCTCGGCGAACGCCCTGGCAAGGCCGAGGGTCGCCATGCTGTTGGTGCTGAGCGCCGTGCGGACGTAGTCGATCGCGTCCTGCACGGTCGCGTCCGCTCCCAGGATCTTCGCGATGTTCTCGGTGTTGACCGTGAACGTGTGCTGCGAGGAGGCCGTGACGCCGTCCTCGGTCGGCGTGATGGTCCAGCGGCCGGTGTGCAGCGTGATGAGGGCCGGCAGGGTGACCTGCTTGTAGGCGATCCGGTGGTGCGGCAGGCACACGCGGTACGACTTCGTGGTGTGCGAGGTGCCGTCCTTGGACAGGGTGTCCATTTCGAGCGTCTGCAGCCCCGGCGCCGGTTCCTCCAGCCGCACCGCGAGGACGTGCGGCAGACGATCGGTCCACAGGTCCGCCCGGTCGATGAAGTCGTACACGTCCCGGGCGTTGCCCCTGATCGTGACCGTGTCCTCGAAGGAGCAGGTCAGCGCGTCGGTGGTGTCCTCGGATTCGGCTATCGCCTTCAGTGACTCCAGCTCGGAGCGGGAGTTGCGGTCGACGACTTCGTCGAGCCAGGTGAGGCTGTCCTCGTCGACCGCCTGATAGTCGTGGTCGAGGCGCACCAGCGTGTCGCCGGAGGGGAGCGCCTCGATGTGCCAGGCTCCCCCCATCGCGGCCACCGGGGGCGTGCTGACCTCCTGCCGGAACCGGATGCGGAGGTTCTCCGGGTCGAGGGTCCGGTGGGACGTCCAGTTCTTCACGGTGTCGCCGGCCGTGGCCCAGATGCGGATGCGCTCCTCGCGTTCGCCGCGCTCCACATGGTCGACGTAGATGTTCGGAGGGAAGAGCCGGGGCCAGTCCTCGGCATGCGCGAGCATGCGGTAGACGGTTTCGGCGGGGGCGGAGATCTTGATCTCGTGACGGGACTCGTGCAGCTCCGACGGCATGGTGGACTCCTTCGCGCTCGGTGGATGTCAGAAGTTGCCGAGGCCGCCGCAGACGTTCAGGGCCTGGGCGGTGATGGACGCCGCCGTGTCGGTCGTCAAGTAGCCGACCAGGCCCGCCACTTCCTCGGCGGTGGAGTAGCGGCCCAGCGGGATCTTGGCCTGGAACTTCTCCAGGATCGCCGCCTCCGGGGCACCGGACAGGCGGGAGTAGTTCTGCCGTACCCGCTCGGCCATCGGGGTCTCGACATAGCCCGGGCAGACCGCGTTGACCGTGATGCCGGTGGGAGCCAGTTCGTTGCCCAGCGCCTTGGTGAAGCCGACGACGCCGTGCTTGGAGGCGGAGTACGGGGCACCCAGGACGACGCCCTGCTTGCCGGCGGTGGAGGCGATGTTGATGATGCGCCCCCACTCCTTGTGCCGCAGCCCGCCCGTGGTCAGCACCTCGCGGGTCAGGCGGAACACGCTGTTGAGGTTGGTGTCGATGATGTCGTCCCACAGTTCGTCGGAGATGTCGGCCGTGACTCCGCCGCCGGGGATCCCCGCGTTGTTGACGAGCACGTCGACCGTGCCGAACCGCTCGACGGCCGCCTGGACGAACCCGCGGATCGAGTCCCCGGACCGCACGTCCAGGACGACGCCGTCCACGTCGAGCTGCTCCTCCTGGAGCTGCTTGACGGTCGCGAGGACCTTGTCCTCGGTGCGGGACCCGATGAACACCCGGTGCCCCTGCCCGGCCAGCAGCCGGGTGACGGCCAGACCGATGCCGCTGGTGGCACCCGTCACCAGGACGACCCGGCTCTTCTGCTCTGTCATTTCCCCTCTTTCCCTGCGGTTTTCCTGTGGTGTCGTGCGGTGGTCAGGCGGCCTGGGCGACCATGTGAGAGGCGATGGCGTCGAGGAGGGCGCGGGGGGTGGTTGCGTCGCCCACGACGGTCTCGTCCAGCTCGATGCCGTACTCGCGCTCGACGCGGCTGGCGGTCTCCAGCAGGGCGAGCGAGTCGTAGCCGATGTCGGCGAAGTCGGTGTCGAGGATGTCCCCTTCGAGACCGGTGCCGTCGGGGGCGCCGGAGCCTTCGAGGAGGATCCGCTTGAGGTCGTCGAGCGTGAAGGTGCGGGACATGGGAAAGCCTTCCTGCTTGTTACTGGTTACAGCTGGAGCTGGAGCTGGAGCTGGGGTGCGGGTGGGAGTGCGGCGGCGCTCAGGAGCGCACGACCATGGCCGAGTTGAAGCCGCCGTGGCCCCGGGCAAGGACGAGCGCGGTGCGCAGGCGGGCGGCACGGGGCTGGGAGACGACCAGGTCGAGGCCGTAGTGCTCGGCCGGCTCGGTGTGGACCGTCGGCGGGATCGTGTCCTCGTTCAGGGCGAGGAAGGCCGTGGCGAGGTCGAGTGCCGCGCCCCCGGCGTACAGCCGTCCCGTCATCGTCTTCGGCGCGGTGACCGGTACGCCGTGCGGCCCGAAGACCTCGACGATCGCCTCGGCCTCGACGCGGTCGAGCTCCGGCTCGGCCGCCGCGTCGGCGAACACCACGTCCACGTCGGCGGGGGTCACGCCCGCGTCGGCGAGGGCGAGTTCCACGGCCTTGCGCAGGCCGGGTTCGCGTCCGTCGAAGGTGGCGGCGTACCCGGCGATCTCGCCGTACACCCTGGCGCCGCGGGCCCTCGCGGAGTCGGCCGACTCCATGATGAGCAGGGCGCCGCCCTCACCGGCCACGTGGCCGGCGGCCCGGTCGTCGAAGGGCAGGTAGGCGTGGGTCGGCTCCTCGGCCGTGCTGAGGCGACCGCTGGTGTGCAGTCCCACCCAGCCCCAGGAGCACAGCAGCGCGTCCACGGCGCCGGCGACGACGAGCGAGGTGCCCTTGCGGATCTGGCGCCGGGCCTGGGCCACCGCGTCCAGACCGCCCGCCTGGTCCGTGACGACCACTCCGCTGGGGCCCTTCATGCCGTTGCGGATGGAGATCTGGCCGGTGTTGACCGCGTAGAACCAGGCGAAGGACTGGTACGCGCTGACGTACTGGCTGCCCTTGCTCCACAGGTTCTTCAGCTCGTGCTGGCTGAACGCGAACCCGCCCGCCGAGCTGGCGGTGCTCACGCCCATGCTGAACTCGGGTAGTTCGGCCGGCCGCACCCCGGCGTCGGCGAGCGCCCAGTCTGCCGCGACGAGCGAGAGCCGGGTGACCCGGTCGGTCTGGGGCATCAGCCTGCTGGGCAGATACTCCTCGGCCGTGAAGCCGCTGATCTCGCCGGCGAGCCGCGCCGGGTACCCGGAGGCGTCGAACTGGGTGAGCGGGCCGATGCCGCTCTTGCCGGCGAGGGTCGCGTTCCAGAAGTCCTGGCCACCGAGCCCGTTGGGCGCAGCCACGCCCAGCCCGGTCACCACCACTGAGGCCGTCACGCCGCGCTCCTTTCAGGCTGGGCCAGCACCATGGCGCTCTGGAACCCGCCGAAGCCGCTGCCGACCGTGAGGACTGCGTCGACGAGCTGGTCGCGGGCGGTGAGCGGAACGTAGTCCAGGTCGCACTCGGGGTCGGGGGTGTGCAGGTTCGCCGTGGGCGGCACGACGTTGTGCTGGATCGCGAGGATCGACGCGGCGATCTCGATGGATCCGATCGCGCCCAGCGAGTGCCCCACCATGGACTTGATGGAGCTCACAGGTGTGCGGTACGCGTGGTCGCGCAGGGTCCGCTTGAACGCGGCGGTCTCGTGGCGGTCGTTCTGCTTGGTCCCCGAGCCGTGCGCGTTGATGTAGTCGATGTCCGTGGGGTTCATCCGGGCCTCGTCCAGGGCGACGGTGATCGCCTCCGCCATCTCCGCGCCGTCGGCGCGCAGGCCCGTCATGTGGTAGGCGTTGCTCCGGGTCGCGTATCCCGCGATCTCCGCGTAGATACGGGCGCCCCGGCGCTGCGCGCTCTCAAGTTCCTCAAGGACGAACACCGCGGCGCCCTCGCCGAGCACGAACCCGTTGCGGGTGCCGTCGAAGGGCCGGGAGGCGTGCTCCGGTTCGTCGTTGCGGGGCGTGGTCGCCTTGATCGCGTCGAAGCAGGCCAGGGTGATCGGAGAGATCGGCGCGTCCGTGGCACCGGCGACCACGACGTCGGCAGTGCCCTCGCGGATCAGCTCGGTGGCGTAGCCGACGGAGTCGAGTCCGGAGGTGCAGCCCGCCGACACCACGCTGCTCGGTCCCTGTGCGCCGACGGTGCGGGCGACCTCGGCCGCGAAGGAGCTCGGCACGAAGTAGTTGTAGAAGTGCGGGTCGGCGTAGGTGTGGTCGACCAGGTCGAGGCGGCCGTCGTCGCTGACGATCCGGTAGTCCTCGTCGAGGCTCATGGTGGAACCGACGGCGGTACCGACGGTGACGCCGATGCGGTAGGGATCAAGCGTGTCGAGGTCCAGGCCGCTGTCGGCGACGGCGCCGCGCGCGGCGACCACCGCGAACTGGGCGGCCCGGTCCATCCGCCGCACCTCCTGCGGGGTCAGGCCGTGCGTGTACGGGTCGAAGTCGACCTCGGCGGCCACGCGGGAGCGGAACGGAGAGGGGTCGAAGAAGGTGATACCCCGGGTCGCGGTGCGTCCCTCGGTCAGCAGGTCCCAGAACTTCCGGGTGCCGACCCCGCCGGGAGCGATGACCTCGACGCCGGTGATGACGACTCGTCGCGCAGTCACGCCGACGCCTCCCAGAGG
This sequence comes from Streptomyces camelliae, assembly GCF_027625935.1. Classification (NCBI taxonomy): domain Bacteria; kingdom Bacillati; phylum Actinomycetota; class Actinomycetes; order Kitasatosporales; family Streptomycetaceae; genus Streptomyces; species Streptomyces camelliae. Next base: position 41,991 of record NZ_CP115301.1, on the reverse strand, counting down.
TAGAAGCGGGTGGCGATCTGGTCGGCCGTGGAGCGCCAGCGCTCCGGGGCGTACTTCTTCACCAGCGGGTCGAGGTCGGCGCAGATCTTCACGAAGCGCGGGTCGGCCTCCTTCCACGCCTGGTCGATCACGGCCGTGCCGTTCTCGCTCAGGAAGTCCTGGATGTGGAAGTACACGCCGTGGTACGAGAACAGCTGCCGGCGCCGGGTGCCCATCCGGTACGGGAAGTCGGTGGCGTCGAGTTCACCGAAGAGCCGGGTGACCTCGGGGATGACCTCGTCGGCCACCCGGTTCACGATGACCGTGCTGTGCAGGCCGGTCTCCTTGTCCACCGGCGGGTCGCCCTCCCAGTGGTAGAAGACGGCGGCACGGTCGTCGGCGATGGTCGGGTCGTAGGCCGTGACCAGGGGTGCCAGCCGCTCGCGGAGCTCGGCCACCCGGGAATCCTTCGCCGCCTCCTCGGCCTTCTCGCCGGCGTTCTCTCCGGTGAAGTCCTGAATGTGAACGAAGACGTCGTAGTAGGTGTAAAGCTGCCGACGTTTCAGGCCGGATATCCCGGGCGCGGTGCCCGCGTCGAATTCAGCGAAGATCTCGGATATCTCCTTGCTGTACTCCCCGTTCAGCCTGCCCACGCTCACCACAGTGAACATGCCCTGCCCTCCCGTTCTGTTCCGACGCATCGGATTACGCATTCACTATTCACCAGGACTCGTCGCACTCTCAACACGATCCACTTCATAAGTTCTACATTTCCATGAAGGGAAGAGTCAGGTTTTCCCAGGCGCAACTCAGCGACAGGTCAGGGGAATATCAGACGGGCAGCTCAGGGCATGATGAAGCCGCCGCAGCTCGGAAGAGCTGCGGCGGCGGCCGGCAAAAGCGTTCTCTTCAGTTACGACATCACAGCTGCGCCCGGCCGATACGGAAGCCGACGCCCCGCACCGTGAGAATCCACGACTTCTCTCCGAGTTTGTTGCGAATGCTGCTGACGTGCGTGTCGACCGTGCGGCGAGACCAGGAGTTGTTCCAGACCTGGCGCATGATGTGCTCGCGCGAGACGACACTGTCGGGATTGGCCGCGAGCAGTTGGAGCAGGTCGAATTCCTTGCGGCTCATCGGGATCATCCGGTTGTGCAGCTGCACTTCGCGGGTGAGCGCGTCGATCCGCAAGGGGCCGTGCTCGATGACGCGTTCGTCCTGCCGGCGCGGAGTCGCGCGCCGCATCACCGCGTCCATCCGGGCCATGAGTTCCCGGAATCCGTAGGGCTCGACCACATAGTCGTCGGCCCCGGCCTGGAGGGCCAGCACGCAGTCCAGCTCGGAGGAGCGGTCGGTGATCACGATGATCGGGATGTTGCAGGTGGTCCGGATGGCCCGGCACACCTCCAGCCCGTCGATGTCGGGCAGGTCGGGGCCCAGCAGCACCACATCCGCCTGGTCATAGACGTCGAGTGCCTTGGCGCCGGTGTCGACGCAGCTCACCTGGTGCCCATGCCGACCCAGCGCCTGGCTCAGCGGCTCCCGCTGCTGCTGCTCGCTCTCCACGAGGAGTACCTGCCAGGTGTCGGACGCGGGGAACGAGACGGGCAGAGGCCGCGGCGGCAGCACGGCGACGCTGCTGTGGTACCGCTGCCGATCGGCCTCGCCGGCAGTGTCCGCGGCTATGTTGATTTCCGATATCTCGGCACGCTGTTCCATCCATCTACCCCCATGTTTGTGGATGTGTAACAGAAGACAGCCCGGTCTTGTTCTCGTAAGAGCTTGTATTTATTTCCATGAAAGTCGATCGGAATTTTCCGGTCGGGCCTCACGGTGGCTTCATTGCCGACCGTGGCGAACCAGGCGCGCACTCCGAGGTCTTGGTACGAACTTTTTATCCGGAGGGTCGGAACGGATCGTTCCTGCCGGAGGGCTGTCGATGACGATACGTCAAAGGTCACAGAGAGGCCTGCTCGACGGCTGAATTCATTGAGCCTCCTTCAATCTCAGCTTGAGCTGTTGATGTGGAGGGTGCGGCCCTCCGGCCGGCGGGCCGCCGACGCCACCGGCTGCCGCGCTGAAGGCGGCGGGCCCGCAGTGGGCCGGACAGGAAACGGGGGCCGAGTCGGGTGGATCGATCTCCGATGGGCAGACAAGCACGCGAAGCTCCGGGCGGACAGGTCGCTCTCGGTCGACAACCCATCTACCAGGAGCTTCGCCTGGAGGACAACGCGGTCACACCTCCACGTGCCGCACCGCGCGCTCGGGCAGCCACAAGGTGCACAGAGCGGCGCCCGCGACGAGCGCGAGGGCCACCAGGAGCCCCGTCGAGGTCGCCGCCGTGAAGGCCGACGCCCCGTGCCCGCGCCGCCCGTTCAGGACGGAGAAGAAGACCGTGCCGAGCACGGAGGCACCGAGCGCGTTGCCCACCTGCTGGGCGGAGCTCAGGGTGCCCGAGGCGGAGCCGGTCTCCTCCTCGTCGACGCCCGAGAGCACGATGTCGAAGAACGGCGCGATGGCGAGCCCGGAACCGATGCCTACGACCGCGAGCGCGGGCGAGAGCCACCAGGCGTTCACCGGATCGTCCTGCACGGCGATCGTGCCCAGCGCGGCCAGCAGGCCGGCGGCGACGGCGGCGAACCCGATGAACATGGTCCGTCGCGCCATCCCGAGCGCCTGGGAGAACCCGAACCCGAGCAGCATGCCGCCCGCCTGCGCGATCGTGGCGAGTCCCGACTTCAGCGGGCTCATACCGAGACCGAGCTGGAAGAAGAGGCTGAACAGCAGCGCACCGCCCATCATCACGCTGAAGAAGAGGATGCCGATGGACAGCCCGGAGACGAACGCCTTCTTCCCGAACAGCGAGGGAACAACGAGTGTCGGCAGGCCCTTGCCCGCCCGGTGGTACTGGTAGCGGACGAAGCCGGCGAGGGTGCCGACGCCGCCGGCCAGGAGCACGAACACCCACCAGGGCCAGCCCAGCTCACGGCCCTGCACGAGCGAGAAGACCACGGCGGCCATCCCGGCCGCGGCGATCAGGGCCCCCACCACGTCGATCCTGAGGTCCTTCTGCCGCGGCGACCGGGGCAGCACGGCGAGTCCGGCCAGCAGGGCGAGGCCACCGACGGGGACGTTGACGGCGAAGATCATCCGCCAGCCCCAGCCGAAGTAGTCCGCGTCGACCAGCCAGCCCGCCACGATCGGCCCGGCCACGCCGGACAGCGCCATCGCCGGCCCGGTCACGCCGAAGGCCATGGCGACCTTGTCGGGTGGGAAGACGCCCCTGATGATGCCGAGCGCCTGCGGCACCATCAGCGCGCCCAGCAGACCCTGCAGGATCCGGGCGGTGATCAGGGTCTCCGGGTTGGTCGCCAGCGCCGAGACCAGCGAGGTCACGGTGAAGCCGGCCAGGCCGACCAGGAAGAGGTTCTTGCGCCCGAACTTGTCGCCGAGCCGCCCGCCGATGAGCAGTCCGGCGGCCATGGCGATGGTGTATCCGGCCGCGAGCCACTGGATGAACTCCTGCGAGCCGCCCATGTCGCGCGTGATCGTCGGTCCGGCAATGGTCGTGACCAGCGAATCAAGCAGATCCATGATCTCGCCGATGAGGATGATGCCGACGGCCGCCCATGCCCGCCTGGCAGAGACCACGGGGCCCTCCGGCGGGGCCACGGACTGCGGCATTTCGGTAGTGGACATGCCGACCTCCTGGGTCGAGACAGCTGACGTGCCGCCAACAGCGGTCGATGACGCGCGATGAACGTCGTACGACACGCGAACGTAGTTGCCCGGCACCGAACACTTACTCACTAACGAACACTGTTCTACGCTAGAATGGTGTTCGGCGTCAACCGAGCCAGAATCCACCCTGTCCCCGAGCCACCCCCGCGCCCTTGGGCGTCTCCTCACCGGTAAGGTCTCCGAGATGCGTCAGAAGTCGAACTCCGTCGAGGTGCCCCTCCCACCATGGGAGGTGCGCCGGAAAACCGAGGCTCCCGCGCGCGCTCCGCTCACCGCGGAGCGGATCGTCGACGCCGCGCTCGCGGTCGTCGACGCGGAGGGCAGCGCCGCGGTCACGATGCGCCGGATCGCGGGCGATCTGGGCGTGGTCGCCTCCAGCCTGTACGCGCACGTACGCAACCGTGAGGAGCTGCTGCTCCTGGTGGTCGAGCGCGTGATGAAGGAGGTCGGCGTCCCGAAGGTCACCGGGCAGTGGGACAAGGACCTCAAGGCGCACTACACGAAGATGCAGCGCGTGCTGTCGGCCCACGGCGACATCGCCCTCTACAACTTCGCCGCCTTCCCTCCCACCGCCATCGGCGTGGCCATCACCGAGCGGCTGCTGTCGGTCCTGCTGAACGTGGGCGTCCCCGCGAAGACCGCGGCCTGGGCCCTGCACCGGCTCACTCTCTACACGACGGCCGACGTCTACGAGGGCTGGCGTCTGGCGCACAAGAACCTGGACGACTGGCTCGATCCCGTCCGCGACTACTTCGCCTCCCTGCCCGCGGACCGGTTCCCGTCCATCGCCGACAACGTGGACGTCATGCTGGACACCGACAGTGACGGCAGGTTCGAGCTGGGTCTGGACATGCTGATCTCCGGGCTGGCGACTTTCGTCAAGGGCTGACCGCCCGCCTTATCTCCGGCCGCCGCAGCCACAATCCCCGGACCGGTAATTTTCCGTCATGGATTCCCCTGCAGTTTCCAGGTCCGAGAATTGACAAAGAGCTGACTCTGGTCTGACCCTCAGGGAAAAATAGCCGCGCTAACGTTCATGCCGCCCCCCTCGGCTTACCCAAGGGAATTGCCATGAACGAGATCGCAGCCGACGCTGCTCCGGAATTTCCCATACTCCGCACCTGCCCGTTCAGCGTTCCGGAGACGTACCGGAAATTGGATGAGGCGGGCGGCCGGGTGCACCAGGTCCGTATGTCCGACGGGCGCCCCGCCTGGCTCATCACCAAGAACGAGGACGCCCGGGCGGTTCTTTCCGATGCCCGCTTCAGTTCCGAGAAACTTCGGCCAGGTTTTCCCGAACTGTCTCCGGGTGGACTCAAGGCGCTGACCTATTTCTCGCCGTTCCTCGTGAACATGGACGGCCCGGAGCACTCCCAGGCCCGCCGCGCGGTCCTCGGCGAGTTCTCCGTGCGCAAGATCAACGCGATGAAGCCGCGCATCCAGGACATCGTCGACACGGCGATCGACCGGATGCTGGAGCAGTCGGACCGGCCGGTCGACTTCGTCGCGCACCTCGCGAACCCCGTGCCCACGCTGGTGCTTGAGGCATTTCTGGGCGTTCCGGCGGACGACCTCGACACCATCGAGCGCAACACCGAGAAGATGCTGCGCGAGGCCCGGACGGAGGACGAGCAGCGGGCCGCCGCCGAGGGCCTGCACGCCCACCTCGACAGCGTCATCGCGGCCAAGGAGCAGAATCCGGCCGACGACTTCCTCAGCCGTCAGATCGAGCGGTCCCGCCGTGAGCGCGGCGGAGCCGCCGACCGGTTCGAACTCGCCAGCCTGGTGCAGTTGCTGCAGATCGCCGGACACGCTTCCAGCGCTGCGATGATCTCCCTGTCGGTGCTCACCCTGCTCGCCAACCCGGAGCAGCTGAAGCAGCTCACCGCCGACCCGGACGGGACGCCGGCCGCGGTCGAGGAGCTCCTGCGCTTTCTGTCGATCACCGACACCGGGCCGCTCAGGATGGCCCTTGAGGACGTGGAGATCGGCGGCGTCCGCATCCGCGCGGGTGACGGAGTCATCATCCCCACCCTGCCGGCGAACCGGGACGCCGACGCCTTTCCCGACCCGGACCGCTTCGACATCGGGCGCACCCCCGACACCCGGCACGTCGCGTTCGGCTACGGGGCGCACCAGTGCCTCGGCCAGAACCTCGTGCGCGCCGAGCTCCAGATCATCCTCGACCGGCTCTTCCATCGCGTCCCGGACCTGCGGCTCGCCGTGGACCCCAGCGCCCTGCCCTTCAAGTACTTCGGCCAGTTCTTCGGCCCCGGCGAACTTCCCGTCACCTGGTAGGAGGACCCGCACGTGAGCATACGTCTCGGCTACCACATCCCGTACTTCCATCACACGGAGACGGTCACCGACCTCTTCCCGGCACTGGTCGCCCAGGTGCGGGCCGCGGAGGACTCCGGTTTCGACCTGGTCACCACGATGGACCACTTCTACCAGCCGCCACTGATCGGCCCGCCCGACGGCCCGATGCTGGAGGCGTACACCCTGCTCGGGGCGCTGGCAGCGGTCACCAGCCGGGTGCAGCTGTCGACCATGGTGACCGGCATCGGCTACCGCAACCCCGCCCTGCTGGCCAAGATGGTCACCACGCTCGACGTGATCAGCCAGGGGCGCGCGGTGCTCGGCGTCGGCGCCGGCTGGCACGAGCAGGAACACCGCGAGTACGGCTACGAGTTCGGTACCGTCGCCGAGCGTTTCGGCCGCTTCGAGGAGGCGCTCGCCGTCGTCGTCCCCATGCTGCGCGGGGCGCGGCCGCGGGTCGAGGGGCGCTGGTTCCGGGCCGAGGGCGCTATCAACGAGCCCCGGCTCCGGGAGGACCTGCCGCTGCTGATCGGAGGTGGGGGCGAGAAGAAGACGTTCGCGTTCGCCGCCCGGCACGCCGATCACCTCAACATCATCTGCACCGCGTCGGAGCTGCCGCAGAAGATGGCCGCGGTGCGGGCGCGGTGCGCCGAGGCCGGCCGGGATCCGGCGACGCTGGAGACCAGCTTCGCCATGCCGTTGATCATCGACGAGGACGGCGACCGGGCCCGCAAGCTGCTGGACGAGGCGCTGCTCAGGTCGGGTGTGAACGTGGCGGAGCTGACCGAATCCGAGCGGGCCGCGGCGACCGACCGGTTCTTCGTCGGCACCCCGGCCGAGGTCACCGAGCAGATCCAGGAGCGGGTGCTGTGCCACGGCGTCGGCGGGCTCATGGCCAACATGCTGGCCAACGCGCACGATCCGGACGTCATCGCGCTGGCCGGGCGCACGCTGGCCCCCCTGGTCGGGCTCGCGCCGAAGGCGGGGACGACGACATGACCACGGGCGGAACGCAGCGCTTCACCGGAGGCGATGTACTGATGCACCAGCTGAGGGTCGATCCACCGGTGCAGCTGCTCTGGCGGGTTCAGGGCCGGCCGGCTCCCGAAGTGTTGCGGAAGATCCACAGCAATCTGGCCCAGGGGCCGTTGAACCGCCGGATGCGGGCGCCCCGGGTGCCGCTGGCCCGCCCGGTCTGGGAGCGGCACACCGACTGTCGGCCCCTTCGCGTCTCGTCTCGGACGGTCGCCCCGGAGGAGGTGATGGACTGGGCCGACGCAGCCTGCCGGGTCGAGCTCGACGCCCATGGAGGCTACGGCTGGGAACTGAGCGCGGCGCACGTCGCTGACGGCACCTCCGTGGTGTCCCTGGTGGGTTCGCACGCGCTGACCGACGGGCAGGGGCTGATCGGCGCCGCCACGCTGGCCGCCCGGGAGAGCGCCCGGCAGTGGTGCTCCGGGCAGCACTCGCTCGTCGACGACCTCACCGACGCGGTGACGGAAGGCCTGTGGACGTACTCCCGGCTGGCGCTGGCGCGGCTGTACGACAAGGTCGCCGAGGTACCCGCCACCGCCACCCGGATGCTGTTCGGGCGGTCGCCGCAGGGCGGCGGCGCGGCGCCCGTCCGCTCCCGGCTCGCCTTCACCGTGTCGGCCGCGGAGGCCGAGCGGGTGGCGGACAGCGGCGGGGGCAGCGTGACGGGGCTGATGCTCGCCATGACCGCGAACATACTGCGTGCGGCGCGGGGCACGACCGAGGCGGGTCGGCCGTTCACGGTCGGGCTGCCCGTGAGCTTCCGGCGGCCCGACGACCTGGAATCGTCCAACATGGTCGGGATCGCCACGCTGCGGCTGGACGGTCGGCGCGGGCGCTACACCGACCTCGCGGACATCCGCCGGCTGAGCAAGGCGGCGTACGCCGAGGCGGTCGGCCGGCACCTCACCGGCTACCCGCAGACGGACGCCGCGCTGTCCAACGCCGGCGAGATGCTGCCGGAGGCCCGGGACGTCTTCGGACCGGCCCTGGGCATCCTCTTCCGCACCGTCTCGGGCGCCGGAGGGCCGCCCGGCCGGATGAACTGCTTCGTCCTCAGGGCCGGCAAGACCGTGTCCGTCGGCTTCCAGTCCGCCGGTGTGGCGGTCGGTCACGGGCTGGTCGAGAAGGAGCTGGAGGCGTGGGGCATCACCCCCACGCACGCCTGGTGAGCCACCCGCCACGAGCGGTGGAACAGCGCGGCGCGCGGTAGTCGCGGCACGCGCCCCTCAGTGTCCTCACGGGCCCTCGGGAGGTCGTGATCGGCTTCTCACGGGCGTGGGAGAACGACGTACTTGCAAAAAAACACTGTTCGCTGATAGAACAACGTTCTGAACCGGAAGGCAGAGAGGAACCGTGATGGACGCTGACGTGATCGTGGTGGGCGCCGGACCCACCGGTCTGACGCTGGCCCATGAACTGGCCCTCGCCGGCGCGCGCGTGGCCCTGCTCGACAAGAGCCCCGGCCGGACCGGCGAGAGCCGCGCCCTGAATCTCCACCCCCGCACCGCGGAGATGCTGGCCCTGCGCGGCATGCTCGACGGCGCGGAGGAGCAGGCCAGGACCCGGCTGGAGACCACCCACTTCGCGCACATGCCCGTCCCGCTGACGCTGGACGGCTGGAACTCCCGCTACCCGTACCAGGTCGCCATTCCGCAGGCCGAGGTCGAGAAGGTGCTGGAGGAACACCTCGCCGCCCTCGGGGTGCGGGTCCAATGGGACTCGGAGGTCACCGGCATCGAGCAGGACGACGAACGGGTCCGCGTCCAGGCCGGAGGCAAGTGGATCGAGGCACGCTATCTGGCGGGCTGCGACGGCGGCCGCAGCTACGTCCGCAAGGAACTCGGGGTCGAGTTCCCCGGGCTGGACGCGCGGTGGTTCGGCACCGTCTCCGACGTCGTGCTGGGTGCCACCGGCGAGGGGATCGCGACGACCTGGGACACCAAGGGCTCGCCCCGGATGCGTCCGGACGGCTCGTTCGCGAACATCTTCCCGATCGGCAAGGAGTCGGACAACGTCTACCGGATCTTCTACAGCGTCGCCGACCAGGTGATCGAAGACCAGCGCGCGAAGGTGCCGGAGGACGAGGTCATCGCGGTGATCCAGGAGTTCTACGGCTCGGACACCGAGGTCAAGGAGGTGCGCTGGGGCTCCCGGTTCAGCGACGCCTCACGCCTCGCGGAGCACTACCGCGTCGGACGAGCCTTCCTCGCGGGCGACGCCGCGCACGTCCACCTGCCGCTCGGCGGACAGGGACTCAACACCGGCGTGCAGGACGCGATGAACCTGGGCTGGAAACTCGCCGCCGAGATCGCCGGCCGGGCCCCCGAAGGACTGCTCGACACCTATCACGGCGAACGCCACCCGGTGGGCGCCGCCGTCCTCACGAACACCCGCGCCCAGGTCGCTCTCGGCCAGAAGGGCATCGAGCACGAGGCGCTGCGGGAGATCTTCGCCCAGCTGATCAAGCTGCCGGAGGCCAACCGCCTGCTCGGCGGCGCGATCTCCGGGCTCTCCATCCGCTACGACCTCGGGGGCGACGAACCCGTCGGCGCCCGGCTCGCCGACTTCACCCTGCCGGACGGCCGCTGGGCCAGCGAACTGTTCCACCAGGGGCACGGCGTTCTGCTGACCACGCGGACCGAACTCGTCGCCGAGGCGGCGCCGTGGACCGGCCGGGTGGACGCCGTGGAGGTACCGGAACTCCCCGGCCTCGCCGTCGAGGCGGTCCTCGTGCGCCCCGACGGCTACATCTGCTGGGCGCCCGGCACGCCGCTCACGGAAGCGCTCCACCGGTGGTTCGGCACGCCCCGGATGTGACACACGGCCGGCCTTCGCGCCGGCCGTACGCACTCTCTTCCCCCCACACAGGAGATCCACCTCATGACCATTCTGGTGACCGGCGCGACCGGCAACGTCGGCCGCAAGGTCGTCGAGTTGCTGCTCGCGGCCGGTGCCCCGGTGCGGGCCACCTCCCGGAACCCGCAGACCGCCGAACTGCCCGCGGGCGTCGACGTGCGCGCCGGGGACCTGGACGACCCCGGTTCGTTCGGGGACGCGCTGTCCGGAGTGAAGAAGCTCTTCCTGTTCCCCAACCCGTCCGGCGTCGCCGGGTTCCTGGACCTCGCCAGGGCGTCCGGGGTCCAGCACGTGGTGCTGCTGTCGTCCGCCGCGGTGATCGAGCCGCAGGGGACCCCCAATCCCATCGGGCTCATGCACCTGATGGTCGAACAGGCGGTGGAGCACAGCGGTATCGCCCGGACGGTGCTGCGGCCCGGTTCGTTCGCGAGCAACGCGCTGCAATGGGCTCCCGCGATCCGCGAGAGCGGTGAGGTCCACGTCCCGTACGCCGAGAGCACGGTCTCCCCGATCCACGAGCGCGACATCGCGGCGGTCGCCGTCCAGGCCCTGCTGTCCGACGGCCACGAGGGCGCGACGTACGAGCTCACCGGCCCGGAGTCGATGACACTGCGCCGGCAGGTCGAGCTGATCGCGGCGGCGATCGGGCGGCCGGTCACCGTCGTCGACCTGGCCGGCGACGCCGCCCGGGCCCAACTGGAGGAGCAGTACGGCGCGTTCGGGGTGCCCGGCCTCGTCGACTCCGTCCTCGCCACGTACGCCGCCTCGGTCGGCACCGCCGCCCCGGTGACGGACACGGTCGCCCGGATCACCGGCCGAGCGCCGGCGGCCTTCGCCGACTGGGCCGTGGAACATCGTCCGGCGTTCACCGCCGCCTGACGGCCCGACCTCCGACACGAAGGAGCCGCATCCAGGACGGGTGAGGCTCCTTCTCTCGCAGTCTTCCATCACACGCGACACTCCACGGGGAGAAGACATGATCCACCGCAGAACCGTCCTCAAGACGGGGGCAGCTCTGACCGGCGCCCTCGGTGGTGCGGGCCTGCTGGTGCCCGCCGCGGCCGGCCCCGCCCAGGCCGCCGACCTGGACCCGACGACCGTCCCGCAGTTCGAGCAGGCGATGCCGGTGCCCGAGGTGCTGCAGCCGGTGTGCGACCTGGGCCTGACCAGCTACTACGACATGACCCTGCAGGAGGCGGACGCGGAGATCCTGCCCGGCAGGCTGACCCGGGTCCGTACCTTCAACGGCAGCTTCCCCGGTCCCGTCATCCAGGCGGTCTCCGGCCGGCGCGTCGTGGTCCGGCAGACCAACCAGCTGAGCGTGCCCACCTCGATCCACCTGCACGGCGGCCACGTGCCGCAGAGCAGCGACGGCTCCCCCATGGACCTCATCGCGCCGGGCGGCGGGTCGAAGATCTACACGTACCCGAACCACCAGCCGCACGCGAACCTGTGGTTCCACGACCACGCCCACCACCAGGAGTCGGAGACCGTCTACCGCGGACTGACCGGCTTCTATCTGCTCACCGACCACGTGGAGCAGAACCTGAATCTGCCCTCGGGCGCGTACGACGTGCCGATCGCGCTGCGCGACGCCCGCTTCGACGACAGCGCCCAGCTCGTGTACGAGATGGGCGACTTCAGGAAGCGCCAGGTGCTGCTCGCCAACGGCAAGGCCTGGCCGTACTTCGAGGTCGCCGCCCGCAAGTACCGCTTCCGGCTGTTCAACACGTCCAACATGCGGTTCTACCTGCTGCAGCTGTCCGACGGCTCGGCCTTCCAGCAGATCGGCTCCGACGGCGGGCTGCTGGCGAAGCCGCTCGATGTGACGTCGGTGTTTCTCGCCCCCGGTGAGCGTGCCGACATCGTCATCGACTTCTCCCGGTACGCCGCCGGCACCAGGCTGATCCTCAGCAACGCCGGCGGGCTGCTGCCCGGCGACCCCGCCGACCAGGTCGGCAGGGTGCTGCAGTTCCGCGTCACCGGTCCCGCCGAGGACACCAGCAGCGTGCCCTCGACCCTGCGCACGCTGCCCGCGCTGGGCAGCGCCACGGTCAACCGCGACTTCGTGCTGAGCATGGACGAGACCGGCAAGACCATGGACGCGTTCATCAACGGCAAGACGTACGACATGAACCGGATCGACACCGAGATCGAGTACGGGGCCACGGAGATCTGGACCGTGCGCAACGCCAACGTCTACACGCCGCACAACTTCCATATCCACCTTGTGCAGTTCCGCGTGCTGGAGCGCGACGGCAAGCCTGTCACCTCCGGACCGGAGAGCGGGCTGAAGGACACCGTGACCCTCAAGCCCGGGGAGACGGTCAAACTGCAGGCGACCTTCACGGGCTACGAGGGCACATACGTGTACCACTGCCACATGATCGACCATGCGGCGATGGGCATGATGGGCAACTTCCGTGTCAGCAAGACCGCCACCACAGGCCGGAGCGGCCCCGGCCGGCACCGCTCCCCCCGCCGGTGAGCCGTGCCGCCCGGCCGTCCCTCGGACGACCGGGCGGCACGGCCCGGCTGAACTACGGCGCCATGCACCGCGGCCTGGTGCTGTGGTCGACCCTGGTCAAGGCCTACCAGGCCCGGCCAAGGGCGTGCTGGGCGAGCTGCTCGTCAAGGAGGCCTCCCAGGGCCGCGTCCGGGCCGGGGATCCGGACGAGGACGCGATCGCCGACGCCCTGCGCGATGTCGCGGTCCGCTGCGCGACGGCGATGGTGTTCCCGCCGGTGCCGCCGCGCCCGGAGAACCTGCCGCCGCGAGCGCACATGCCCACCGGCCGGTGCCGGCCGGTGGTACGCACCGCCCTGCAGGAGGCTTCCTGGGCGCAGTCGCGCACGGCCCGGACCGCCTCTCGTCCCGCGCCCGCGCTGCGGGGCGGTCCGCCATGCCCACGGCTGCCTGTGCCGGGTCGGTGCCGCACAGGCAGCCGTGCTCCAACGGCCCCAGGAGCCGGTCCTCGGCGGATCAGGGGGCTGACCGCGGCCATGGGAACGTACAACGACGGATGTACGTCGCTCAGCCCGTGGATGCAGACACGGCTCCCGGAACGTCGCTCCAGGGTCTGTCGAATCGGATGGGGCGCGCTTCTAGGGTGATGCAGGTCCGGTCGCGAACGGCCCCCCATCTGACGATTCCCCTCTATTTCCGAAGAGGACACCCCTTCATGATCGAGGCCCACTCCCTCACCAAACGCTACGGTGAGCGCACCGCCGTGGAAGATCTCAGCTTCACCGTGCGGCCCGGCGCCGTCACCGGCTTCCTCGGACCGAACGGGGCCGGCAAGTCCACCACGATGCGGATGCTCCTGGGCCTGGACGCGCCCACCTCGGGCCGTGCCGTGGTCAACGGCAAGAGCTACGCCGACCACCGGGCGCCCCTGCACGAGGTGGGGGCCATGCTGGAGGCCCGTGCCATCCACACCGGGCGCAGTGCCCGCAACCATCTGCTGGCACTCGCCGCCACCCACGGGATCTCGGTGCGTCGCGTGGACGAGGTGATCGACCTCGTCGGGCTGCACGCGGTGGCGAAGAAGCGCGTCGGCGGCTTCTCGCTGGGCATGGGACAGCGGCTCGGCATCGCCAGCGCACTCCTCGGCGACCCGGCCACGGTGATCCTCGACGAGCCGGTCAACGGCCTGGACCCCGAGGGCATCCTGTGGATCCGCAACCTGCTGAAGGGACTGGCCGCCGAGGGGCGTACGGTCCTGGTCTCCTCGCACCTCATGTCGGAGATGGCTCTGACCGCCGAGCACCTGATCGTCATCGGGCGCGGGCGGCTGATCGCGGACACGTCGGTCGCGGAGTTCACCGCGCGGGCCGCCGGGGACCTGGTGCGGGTACGGACCAACGAGGCGGAGAAGCTGCGCGAGCTGCTCGCGGGCCCGGACGTGACCGTCTCCTCCCAGGAGCCGGGTGTGCTGCTGGTGACCGGCATCACCAGCGAGTGGATCGGGCGGGTTGCGGCCGAGGAGGGCATCGCCCTGGCCGAACTGACGCCGCAGCAGGCGTCGTTGGAGGAGGCGTTCATGGAGCTGACCCGGGACGCCGTGGAGTATCAGGCACCCGCGGCGCAGGGCGTCGGCGCGGGCACGGAAGGGCGTGCGGCATGACGACGGTGACGGCAATGACGATCCCCGAGGCGGAGCGCGGCGAGGTCAGCCAGCTGAAGGTGATCCACTCCGAGTGGATCAAGCTGCGGTCGCTGCGGTCGACGCTGTTCACGCTGCTGGCCGCGGTGGTCGCGATGATCGGCCTGGGTTACCTGTTCAGTTACTTCACCGCCGACCGCTGGTCTCATCTGCCGGCCGACGAGCGGCTGAACTTCGATCCGACGCTGACGAGTCTGCGTGGCTTCTTCCTGGCCCAGCTCGCCGTCGGCGTCCTGGGCGTCCTGGTGGTCAGCGGCGAGTACGCCACCGGGATGATCCGGGCCTCGCTGTCCGCGGTGCCGCGCCGACTGCCCGTGCTGTGGGCCAAGGCCCTGGTGTTCGGCGCCGTGACGTGGGTGCTGATGACGATTGCCGCGCTGATCGCCTTCCTCATCGGGCAGGCAGTGCTGTCCGGCCACCATCTCGGGACGTCCCTCGGCTCGCCGGGCGTACTGCGCGCGGTGCTCGGCGCCGGTCTGTATCTGACGGTCCTGGGCCTGATCGGGGTGGCGCTGGGCGCGCTGATCCGCAACACCGCGGGCGGCATCGCCACCCTGTTCGGTGTGCTGCTGGTGCTTCCGGTGCTCGCCGAGGCGCTGCCGTCCTCCTGGTTCGACGCGATCAACAAGTACCTGCCGAGCACTGCGGGCCAGGGCCTCATCCGCGTCCACCAGGCGGCACATACGCTGTCACCATGGGCCGGTTTCGCAGTGTTCTGCCTGTACGCGGTCATCACGCTGGCTGGAGCGGCGGTGGCGCTGAAGCGGCGGGACGCCTGATGGCAGCCGATGAGTTCGGGGCGCGTCGATGACATACGCCCTGCCCCGAGCCGTGCGTGTCCGGGCCCAGTCGTGGCGCGCCCTCGCAGGGCGCGCCCGGCTGCGCCTGGGCGCACGGCTGTCGCCGCAGACGGTGGACGCGCTGTTCGCGGCGGCGGTCTTCGTGGCGCTGGCGGGGGCGATGCACCGCACCATGCAGCCCTTCCTGGGACACCTTCTGCTGTTCAACTCGCTGCTGGCACTGCCGCTCGTGTGGCGGCGTCGGGCACCCCTCGTGGCGTTCATGGCGATGTCTGCGGTGGCCTTTGTCCAGTGGTGTCTCGATGTGCGCACCCCGGCGGACATGACACTGCTGATCGCGTTGTACACGGTGGCCGCGTACGCGCCGAAGCGGCACACCCGGCTCGCCATCGGCGTACTGGAGACCGGTGCGCTGCTCGCGTCGGCCCGCTGGTCGGTCGAGGAGCGGTGCGTCGAGTCGTTCGTCGCGCTGTCCGCGATGGCGGTGGCCGCGGCCGTGATCGGCATGAACATGTTCAACAGGCGCGCCCATCTGGCCTTCCTGGAGGAGCGGGCCGTACGACTGGAGCGGGAACGCGACCAGCAGGCCCAGCTGGCGGTGGCCGGTGAACGGTCCCGTATCGCCCGGGAGATGCACGACATCGTCACGCACAACCTGTCGGTGATGGTGGCCCTCGCCGACGGGGCCGTCTTCGCCCAGGAGCTTCACCCGGAGCGGGCCACCGCGGCGATGCGGCAGGTCTCCACGACCGGTCGGCAGGCGATCACCGACATGCGACGCTTCCTCGGCGTCCTGCGCGCCGACGAGCCTGACGCGCTGCGCCATCCGATGCCGGGCATCGCCCAGCTGGAGCCGCTCGCCGACCAGGTCCGAGCGGCCGGGCTGCCGACCCGCCTCGACGTCTCCGGCGACCCCGCGGCCGTACCTGTCCCGGCGCAGCTGACCGTCTACCGGCTGGTCCAGGAGGCGCTCACGAACACTCTGAAGCACACCCCGCCGGGCACTCGGGCCGATGTCCGGGTGCGCTGCGGGGCGCAACACGTCACCGTGCGCATCACCGACGACGGCCCGGCGGTGGAAACCCCGGCCGAGTCCAACGGCCAGGGGCTGCACGGGATGCGCGAGCGGGCCGCGGTGTACGGCGGCGAGTTCGAGGCGGGGCCGCGCCCCGACGGTGGCTGGCAGGTGCGGGCCGTGCTGGCCCTGTCCGGAAACGAAGCGTGAGGCATGACGATCAGAGTTCTCCTCGTCGACGACGAACCGCTGTTGCGCATGGCGTTCTCCATGGTGCTGGAGGCGCAGGCCGACATGGCGGCCGTCGGCGAGGCCGGCGACGGTGCCGAGGCCGTGCGCCTGACCCGTGAACTGCGGCCCGACGTGGTCCTGATGGACGTGCGGATGCCAGGGGTGGACGGCATCGAGGCCACCGGGCGGATCGTGACGGAGTGCCCCGAGGCGAAGGTGCTGATCCTGACCACCTTCGACCTCGACGAGTACGCCTTCGCCGGACTGCACGCCGGAGCCTCCGGCTTCCTGCTGAAGAACGCGCTGCCCGAGGAACTCCTGGCCGCGATCCGCTGTGTGGCCGCCGGCGACGCAGTCGTCGCGCCCCGTATCACCCGGCTCCTGCTGGAGAACTTCGCCCACCAGCTCCCCACCCAGTCCGGCGGAGGCGTCCGCCAGGACGACCGACTGGACCGCATCACCGCTCGTGAACGCGAGGTCCTCACCCAGGTGGGCCTGGGCCTGTCCAACTCGGAGATCGCCGAGGCGCTCCAACTGGCTGAGGCGACGGTCAAGACGCACGTCAGCCGCATTCTGCTCAAGCTGGAGCTGCGGGACCGCGTCCAGGCAGTGGTCTTCGCGTACGAGACCCGGCTCGTCCAGCCCGGATGATTCGCCCTCACGACCCTCATTCCGCAGACAGCAGCCGTGGACGAGCGTGATGTCGCTGCTGCGGCTGTGGCGGTCGTGCTCGGGCACCATGAGGGATTCAAACGCGACACCTACTTGTTGACCAGACCCGACCTGCTTGCTGTCGCCGACAACGAGAAGTGGGCAGGTCAGCCCGCCGTCCAAGCCATCACGGGACTGACGGGACCGAAAGATCAGCATGCAGTCCCACCGGGGCCGGAACGCTTCTTCGGACGGCTCGCGGCCATCTTGATGGGTCGGTCCCGTCAGTCCCGTGTCGCGCGGTCACGCCGACGTCGCTTGCCTGCCGGCTGCTGCTATCTCCGCAGTCTTCTGCGAGCGTGGCGTCTTGGCGCCGACCTTGCCCGGCTCGATGGTACGGGGGTCGACGGCTTCGCCCGGGGCGCCTACCGAGTAAGGCCCGTCAGGCTGCTTGTCGCGGTCGTGGGGCAGGAGGAAGAACGCACGGCGAGCAAAGAGACCGGAGTCGGGGTCGCTGGCGGCGCCCGGCTGGAGGTTGGTGTAGCCGATGAGGCGGCCGTCGCGCGAATAGCGGGGCTTGCCTCTGCGGGTGGGCACCTTGTCGAGGGCCTGCCGGACGTAGTCGAGGTTCTCCGGGTCCTCGATCCAGACCACTTCGGATTCGTCGGTGAGCTGGCTGTCTTGCAGCATCGAGCTCATGGCCGCAGACCCTCCTGTCCCGTGGGCCGGCCCCTGGCCGGATCGTGCGGCACGCTCACCGCTGGTCGTCTGGTTCTGGCAATTATCGCAAGAGTCCTGAACAGGCGGTTGTCGGACTCTGGCCGGGGCGTCATCCGTCGGGCTCTGCCCCGGCATCGGCCAGAAGGGCCAGGCCAGGGTAGAGCTTGCGGTCGTTGTTCTTGATCATCTCAGCTGGGGAGGCCAGGCCGAGTTCCTGACGGATACGGCTGGCGAAAGCACGGCTCGTGGCCGGACGGATCCCTTCGTCCGAGCACCAGCGGCCATAGGACTCATAGAGAAGCTTCTGCTCGACCCTCAGCTCGGGATTGGGCTGCCCGCCCGTCCCCTTGGTGCACCGCTCGGCGATGAACCGGCCGATGTGGTCCTCGGTCTTCTCATAGGCTTCGGTGGCCAGCCGTACGCTGGCCGGTCCGTGGAGCGGGTCCCTGGTGGCGAGGTACTTCTGGGCGCCCTGGACGAGCCAGTGCAGGATGCCGGGGCCTTCGTCACGGACGAGTTCCTGAGCAAGATTGTCGATCTTGAGTTCGTCGGGAACCTTCCGCTCGAAGGGGATGATCCGCATGCGGCGCCAGAACGCGTAGCCACCGGTGCCCACTTCGGGCCGGTGGTTCCCCAGAAGCCACAGCTTGTGCGTGGGCCGGAAGGTGAAGAAGTCCTGACGCATGCGGCGCGCGGTGATGGTGTCGCCGCCCGTGAGCAGCTTGACCCGGGCCTCGTTGAACTTGTCGTTCGGCTTCAGTTCGGAGCACACCACGATGCGCCGGCCGTGCAGCTCGGTCAGCTCGGTGCTGTGCTCGGTGAACTTCCCCTTCTCCATCAGGAAGCCGGGCGGGGCAGCGTTGGCATAGTCACCGAGAATCTGCATCATCACCTCAAGCAGCACGGACTTGCCGTTGGCTCCGGATCCGTAGAGGAACGGCAGGATCTGGGCGCCCACGTCCCCGGTGACCGAGTAGCCGAGCAGCAGGTGCAGGAAACCGATCGTTTCCTGGCCCTTGGCGTCGTCGCCGAACGTGTCGCGCAGGAAGCTGCGCCACCGGGGCAGAGGCATGTCTTCCGGGCCGACGGTGGTGGCACGTGAGTGCATGTCCGCCAGCGGGTCGGGCTTGCGCAGTTCACCGGTGCGCAGGTCGACGACGCCGCCCGGAGTGCACAGGGCGTACATGTCCCCGTCCATGGAGTCCGGGTCGAGACTGAGTCCCGGGGCAGCCTGCGCCTGCTGAAGCAAGGCTTTCACGCCTGAGGTGGATTGGGTGCGACGGCGGTGCGCGGCCACCTCGCGGTCGCTGAAGGCTCCGCGCGGGTCGGTGCGCGGCATCTGCTCGGCCATGTCGCCGGCCGCCCACATCGCGCCCTTCTCCCCACCGGTGCGTTTCCACCGGTACTGGTCCCACGAGTACCAGCCCAGGCCCTCGACGTGCCGGAAGCGGTCGCCGTACAGGCGCGCGAACAGCTTGGCGTTACCCCGGTCTGTCAGCTCGTCCGGCAACAGGCCTGCCGGAGCGACTGGTCGGGCCCCGCCGCCTCCTGCCTGCGCGGGCAGAATCGCCTGATCCGCACGCAGGCCGAGGTCGAAGGTCGTCTGGCGGATCTGTCCGGCGACGGCCGCGGCGTCGAGGTGCGCCGACTCGGGGCTGCTCATGTGCGTCCCTCGTGAAAGCGCGGGTGGAAAAGGCCAGTCACGGAAGCGCATCTGGTACGACTGCGGCACTCGCCCACATGTCGACCGCAGCGGACGCCTTGGGGGCCTGACGAGCCTGCCGCAAACTGGCCGGGCACTGGAGAGTCCTTGTCCTCACTGATCTTCTTCACCTGGGGGGCAACCCCCGCGGAACTGTGTCCGTTGGACCGCGACCCGTCACGAGGACGGACCCAACGGGACTGACGGGACTGAAGCTTCCGTTTGCGATCAGAGGCTAGCGCACACCTCGCCGAGGCAGCACACGCAGCGTGGCGTGTCGAACATTCAGTCCCGTCAGCCCCGCCCGAACCCTGCCCAACGGAAAGCGAGACGACCTGCCGGGACTGGCCCTCCCTTTGGTCCCGCTTCAGTCCCGCTGGCAAAAGAGCAGGTCAGAGCATGCAATCTGTGCATCACGGGACTGACGGGACTCAAGGTCCTATATATAAGCTGCACAGCACAGGCAGTACTACAAAAGTACGTACGCGCGCATACGCGCGCGCCTGATCGGTATAACTTGCAAGTTGAGTCCCGTCAGTCCCGTACAGGAACCCGTTAGGCCTCTGACCAGGCATTTTCTCTGCGGGACTGAAGCGGGACTCAACGGCTCGGTCAGTCCCGCAACCGTCTCGCGCGCTCCAACGGCACCGAGGGATGGCGTCGTACAGGTGGTGCTGAGGCCGTCGCCCGCAACACCGGCGTTCAGCCACCCTGCCGTACCCCCGCCGGGCGGATACCTCGACCACGACCCCGGTGCTCGCCGACGCGCACGGATCCGCACCACGACGATGCAGGTTCGCGTCGGCGAGTGCCGGGGCAGCGGGGGTCTGGGGGCCGGCGAAGGCCCCCAGCACCCACGCGCCCCGGCCACGGCTTTTTGAACAGTCCGCCCCACCGTCACCGCAGCCGTACCCCTTCGGGAGAGTCTTCCTGGTGAGCAGAAGAGTCAGCCACTGGTGCCGCCCGAGATGAAAACCTCCGCTCGTGGAGTCGGTAGGCACGATGTGCACGACAGCTATCGCGCCGGTGCGCTCGCCACGCAGGCAGAACCAGGTTCCTGCCGGGACGCGGCTGAACAGCACGCTTGCACGCCCAGGGTGGAGGGTGCCTTGGCTTTGGCGGTGCGCTGGTCGGGAGTGACAATGTGCTGCCCGGCTACGTACACGTCCGTGCGGTCGGTTTGCTAGAGGTCAGCGAGGCTGAAGTCGGGCGCCCCGTTCCGGTGAACCTGGTCAGCAAGTGGCGGATCGCGCAGCACATCGCCGCGCCGCGTACTCGCGGCCCTGCGTTCCGACATACTCATCCTTGCCGCCGAACGCGCCCGGGGCGCAACGGTGCTGGGCATGCCCATCGAGTACACCCGCACCGCCAGGACCGTCCTCGGAAACGATGCCCGTTGGCCATCACCCAGCCGGAGCCGACCACGTCGGCCTCCACCTCCTGACCCCCACACCGGGCATCGCCCCCATCCGCCAGTGGGAACACAGGCCACCCACCTGCTGCCCTGACCGGATCCGTCCACGTGGGAGCCGCAGTAAGACCGCGGCTCCACGCTGCAGCATGCCTAAGCGGTGTCCGACCCGGTCGAGGAACCGCTTCATGCCCTGTGCCGCGCAGGCACAGCCCGGGTGCCGCTGTTCCTGCCATCGTGCCCATGCCGGAGGGCCCATGCCCGCCAGCCGTCATCCCTGGTTGAGCCGCTCCGGCTTGCTTCGCACGTGGATTTGGTCGACTGAGCGCCGTCGGCGACGGGCCTGGGCTTTCGGGAGGCTTCGGGCCTGGTGCGCGTGCTCATCTGACGAGAGTTCCGAACCATTGGGGCAGGCGGCTGAGCAGGTCCTGCTGGTCTTCGCCGACCCATGCCGCGTGGCCGTCCGGCCGCAGCAGCACGGCGGGTACGTCGAGTTCCTCGCTGCCGTCGGCGACGTGGTCGACCCGGTCTGCCCAGCCCGCTACCGAGAGGCGGCCGGTCTGGTCGAGCAGCAGCCCGCGGCCGCCGTGCATCAGCTCGTAGAGGCGGCCCTGCTTCAACTGCACGTCGTGCAGCCTGCGGCCGAGCAGTGGGTGGCCGTCGCCGAAGTCGTAGCGGACGCCGATCGCGGTGATCTTCTCGATCAGGTAGCGGTTCACTTCCTCGAAGTCCATCAGTTCCGACACCAGCTGACGCACGGCCTGGGGGCCCGGCTCGGGGGAGAGCAGTTCGCTCTGGGCGCGGGTGTTGTCGAGCACGGCGGCGGCCACCGGGTGCCGTTCGGCGTGGTAGCTGTCCAACAGCCCTTCGGGTGCCCAGCCGTCCACCTCGGCGGCCAGTTTCCAGCCGAGGTTGAACGCGTCCTGGATGCCGAGGTTGAGGCCCTGCCCGCCCAGCGGTGGGTGGATGTGCGCCGCGTCGCCGGCCAGCAGGACCCGGCCGACCCGGTAACGCTCGGCCAGCCGGGTGGCGTCGCCGAAGCGGGACAGGAAGCGGGGTGAGTGCACCCCGAAGTCGGTTGCGGCGATCTCTCGTAGCCGCCCGGTGAACTCATCGAGGGTCGGCGGGACGCGGCGGTCCTCGGCCGCGTTCTCGGCGCGCACGACGAACCGGTACACCCCTTCCTCGTGGGGGGCGGGGCCGAACCGCAGGTCCGCCGTGCCGAGTTCGGCCGCAACGGCGGTCAGCGTCTCCTGCGGGGCGGACACCTCCACTTCGCCCAGCAGCCACTCGGCTTCGGCAGGCTCACCGGGGAAGCCGACCCCGAGCAGCTTGCGCACGGTGCTGCGGCCGCCGTCGCAGCCGACGAGGTAACGCGAGCGCAGTCGGGTGCCGTCGGCCAGCTCGGCGGTCACCCCGTGGTCGTCCTGGCTCAACCCGACCAGTTCGCAGCCGCGCCGGATCTCGGTGCCGAGCTCGGTGGCGTACTCGGTCAGCAGGCGCTCGGTGGCGGTCTGCGGGATGCCGAGGATGTAGGGGTGCGCGGTGTCCAGCCGTTGCGGTGCCGGCTTTCGGATGCCGGCGAACGAACCACTGATCGGGTACTGCTTGCCGAGGGCGAGGAACCGGTCCAGCAGACCGCGCTGGTCCATCACCTCGATGCTGCGCACGTGCAGACCGAGCGCACGGACCTGCCTGGTCGGCTCCGCGTCCTTCTCCAGCACGAGCACGTGCACGCCGTGCAGCCGCAACTCGGCGGCCAGCATCAAGCCGGTCGGTCCGGCGCCGGCAATGATCACACCGATCATCGAGTCCCTCACTTTCCACAGGGTGTACTTCGGGCAGCGGGGCTCCCCCACCGCTTGAGGTGTGAGTTCAGCGGCGCAGCGCGGTCTCCTGCTCCAGGCGCGACAGCTTCTCGGGATTGCGCACGAAATACAGTCCGGTGATCAGTCCGCCCTCGGTCCGCATCGCCAGGACGCCCTCGACCTGCCCGCCGATCCGCATGATCAGTGCCGGGTGGCCGTTGATCTGCGCCGACTTCACCGACGCGGTGCCCGCGATCCTGCCCAGCCCCGCCGTCAACAAGGCAGCGACCGGGTCGGCCCCCACGATCGGCTCCAGCGCGGCCTGGACGGCTCCGCCGCCGTCGCTCAAGAACACCACGTCCGGGGCGAGCTGATCGAGAAGACTCTGCAGGTCACCTGTTTCGACCGCTCGTTGGAAGGCCAGCAGCGCCGCGCGGTTCTGGGCCTGGGACACGGCAGCACGTGGTCGCCGAGCCGCGACATGGTTCCGGGCCCGGTGCGCGATCTGCCGGACGGTGACCGTGTTCTTGTCCACGGCCTCGGCGATCTCGTCGTAGTCCAGACCGAACACCTCCCGCAGCACGAACACCGCGCGCTCGGTCGGATGGAGCGTCTCCATCACCAGCAGCATCGCCATCGAGACGCCCTCGGCCAGCTCGACATCCTCGGCCACGTCCGGCGCGGTCAACAGCGGCTCGGGCAGCCAGGGACCGACGTAGGACTCCTTGCGCCGGCGGAGCGTACGCAGCCGCGTCAGCGCCTGGCGGGTGGTGACCCGGACCAGATACGCGCGCGGTTCGTGCACGGCGTCCTGGTCGACCTTCACCCACCGCATCCAGGTCTCCTGCAGGACGTCCTCGGCGTCGGCGGCCGAGCCGAGCATCTCGTAGGCGACGGTGAACAACAGGTTCCGGTTGGCGATGAACGACTCGGTGGCCTGATCGGCACGCCCGCCTTCCAACTGCGGCTCGTCGCCGTCCAGGGTTCGGTCGCTGCGCTCGCTCATCACCGGCTCCATCCGTTCCGGATCTTCCTATTGCCATACACGAGACGCCGGCCCCGCAGGTCGCGTGACACCCGTCGACAGTGACGTGAGTCACATGGCTGCGCTGTCACGCCGCTTGGGTCATCGGCATCTCCTGGTCGATTGCGCCACGACAACATGCAAGGAGCACGCATCATGACCGCTCGCTTGAGCTTGTTCGGCAACCCGGACGCGACCGCAGCCAAAGCTGCCACCCAGTTCGGCGCGGCGAGCAAGACGATCCTTCAGGAGTCGGCCCTGCCCGCCGCGACCCAGAAGCTGGTGCTGCTGCGCGCCAGCCAGATCAACGGCGACGGCTACGCCACCGACGTGTGGACCAAGAACGCAGCGGCCGCCGGGGAGAGCGCCACCCGCCTCAACCTGGTCGCCGCCTGGCGCGAGTCCACGGTGTTCACCGACGCCGAGCGCGCCGCCCTGGAGCTCGCGGAGCAGGGCACTGACATCGCCTACGCCGCCGGCGGCGTCAGCGACGACGCCTGGGCGGACGCCGTCAAACACTATGACCAGGACCAACTGTCCGATCTGGTGATGCTCGTCGCCCTGATCAACGCGACCAACCGCATGAGCGTCATCGTCCGGCAGCCCGGCGGCGACTACGAGCCCGGCCGCCTCGGCTAGGACCTGTCCGGTCGATCATGTGACTTCGGATTGTCCGACTCGCTGATACGCCCATGGGCCGGGGTTTCGATGCCGCGGCCGAGCCGCTTGTGTTCGTGGACGACGAGGGTCACTGCGACGCCGGAGGAGCGGATCTCTCCAGCGAGCTTCACGGCGGCCTCCAGCTCGGGGCGCCGGGTGGCGCGGGTGGAGATCTTCTCCGAGAAGACCCGGGAGACCCCGGCTTCGGCGGGGGAGTCGAGCTGCGCGTCGAGGGACTGCCGGGCGGTCGAGGCGCGGGCGTAGCCGAGGCGGATGTGCCCGACTGGTTCGGCGCCGGCGCTTACCGGCCGGGGCAGCTCCGTCCACGCCGAGGGCGGATCGCAGACGAGCCGCCGGCCGTGGACCGTGCCGTCGCGGTGGACCACGACGGGCGGGAGGCGACCGGCCGAGGAGATCGAACACTTAAGGGTGACGGGGGCGAATGCGGCGTACGTCGTCGCTGATGGCCTGCGGCTGCTTCTGCGTATCGGCCCAGGTCGCCAGCAGGGTGAGAGCGTCAGCGCTGGGCGTACCGGGGTCTGCGAGCGCGACACGGGCCAAAGGTGCGTGTCCACCGTCAGCCAAGTTGGACTGATTTCCGGTGAAGCTGGATCGAGAGGCAGGTCTGGCGCACCTCGGCGCGAGGTCCCCCCACTCTGACGCGTCGGCAAGCCGGGCGGGCAGGTGGCATCGCTCCGTTCTACGGGCGCTGCCCAGGAAGGGCCCCGGAGGCGCATGCCCCCGGGGCCCCAGGACCTGTTGGAAAGCTAGGCGAGTAGGTGCCCCTGGTTGACGTTCATTCCCTGGAGCTGGGCATATGTGGTCTTCTGGCCGCTGGGTGCCACCGTGCCCAGGCGGATGGGAGCCTGCACGCGGAACAAGGTACCCCCGGTGGGTGAACCGTCCGGGTTCGTCCCTTGCGGCGGGGGAGGGTAGGAGGGGAGGAGCGCCTGCCATTGCGCAACGTCGAGGGTCTGGAAGGTGAACGGGCCAGCGGCATCGCCCCGCCGCTCGAAGGTGGCATTGAAGGATTGGAGCCACGTCTCCACGAGCCCGCCCGGGCCGAGCTTGAGGATGCTGGCGGGCGAGACGTCAATGTCCGGCAGGTGGAGGGTGACCTTCCCGAACAGCGGGTGGGCTGCCTCCATGGTGAAGCCGAGCGTCTGCAGGCGCACGAAGTCCGCGCCACCGATCAGGACCTTCTGGGTCAGTGAGCCGATGAAGTTCAGCGTTTGGTGCTGCTGCGTGCCCTCGACGGCCAGCGTGACGCCGAAGGCGTTCAGGCTGAGGTTTCGAAGCCGGGCTTGCGCAGGGCGAGCGCGTCGGTGAAGTACACGCTGGCGCGCCGGGGTCGGCCGATGCCGTGCAGATCGCGGGCGTTTCCGGCCCAGCAGCGGGACTTCGCCGCCGCCGAGGCCCGGCACGGGCTCGGCGGCATCCTGAACCACCTGCACGGCGCCTTCTACGTCAACCACCCCGGGCGCGGTCACGGCCGCCGACTTCAAGCCCGCCCAGTTCCGGACCGCCGCCCAGCTCGGCCTGCCCATCCCACCGACGCTGGTCACCAACGACGCCGAACAGGCCCGCAAGTTCGCCGCTGAGCACGGCCCCGTCATCTACAAGACGTTCCGCGGCCTGCCCCGTGACGAGGACGGGCACACCGGGGCCATCTGGGCCCAGCGAGTCGACCCCGAGACCTTCGACGACACCCTCGCGGTGACCGCCCACCTGTTCCAAGCGGAGATCCCCAAGACCGGCGACGTGCGCGTGACCGTGATCGGGCAGAAGGTGTTCGCCCAGCAGATCGCCGTCCCGGACGGCGCGCTGGACTGGCGCCGCGGCGACTGGGACCAGCTCCTGCACGCCCCCATCGCCGTCCCGGCACCGGTGGAGGCCGCGCTGCACAGCTACCTGACCGCGTTCTCCCTGGTCTTCGGCTGCTTCGACTTCGCCCTGACCGG
The DNA here is from genome assembly GCF_027625935.1 of Streptomyces camelliae. NCBI lineage: Bacteria > Bacillati > Actinomycetota > Actinomycetes > Kitasatosporales > Streptomycetaceae > Streptomyces > Streptomyces camelliae. The sequence continues at coordinate 15,913 of NZ_CP115301.1, read as the reverse complement.
TGTCCCGCCCGCCCTGCTCGCCCAGACCCGGCCGGGCGGAAAGATCCTGCTCACCCTCTCGGGCTGGCTCTGCGGGTACGCCCGCGTCCTGCTCACCGTCGCTGAGGACGGCACCGCCGAGGGACAGCTGCTCGGCGGCACGGTGTCGTTCATGTCCGCCCGCACCCATGCGGCGCCGGCGTTCGGCAACCCCGCCCACTGGGCCGCAAGGCTCCCCGAGACAGGCCGGGCGGCCCGGCACAGCCCCGACCGGATCACCGCAGGGACCGAGGAGGCGTTCCACCTGCGGTTCCTCGCCCAGTGCGCGGTGCCGGACGCGCAGATGACCACGGCGGGCGAGGTCGTGCACCTGGTCGACGTCGTCACGGGCTCCGCCGCCACCCTCACCCCCGTCGAGGGCTGGTGGGCGGTCCGCGAGGGCGGCCCCGTGCGGCTGTGGGAGCGGATCGAGCGCGTGCTGTCCGCCTACGACGAGGCGGGCCGACCGGAGCCGGAGACGTTCACGCTGCACGTCTACGACGGCGGACAGCACCTGCGGCACCCCCACCTGCCCGGCCTGCCATTGCCGAGGCCCTGACGGGCCCGCACGACTCCAGGCGCCCGGCAGAAGGCGTGACGGCCCCGCCGGGCGCCTGGCCTTGTCTCAGCCGCTTCCGGCCTCGCACACGCCGCGTACGGCGTCGCGGATATCCAGGGCCATCACGCCGTCGATCTTCTCGATGCCGCCGGAGCCGAAGCGGACCCCAGCGGGTAGGCGCCGGCGCCGCGGGCGAAGGCGAGTTTCTGCGCGGACGCCGCGGAGCTACCCCCGCAGGTGCGGGGACGACTGCCGGTACTCCTCGCGGGCGCGCTGGGCGTCGCTCGGCTCTTCGGCGCCGTAGACGACGCGGGCGAGGCCGGTGACCGAGGCGGCCAGCGGGGTGCCGTCGACGCTGCTGAGGCTGCCGGGCTCGCTGAGCACGTACGCCAGCACGGCCCGCTGCACTCGCCCGAGTCCTCGTGACACGACCCCAGTGTCCCGCTCCGCCCGGGTCTGGGAAACGAGCGCTTACGGCTCCGGCCGGGGAGCGGAGTGAAGGTGTTGGGCATCTCAAACGAACGCTTACGGCTCGCAAGGGGTGCCGGGACGACGAAGCCTCCGGGGTTCAACCGGCCCCGGAGACTTGTCCCTTGCTCCGCAGGACTCGTTCAACGAACGGGCCCCTATCGGCGTCACGCCACGGCGGCCTGTATCGGTGCTCTCCTGATCCGGTGAGCGGGCCATGCCAGCCCCGCCCGGTGTTCTGGGACGGTCCCCGATTGGTCGTGCGCTCGATGGAGGACGGGGGCGCTGCCACGGGCAGACTGGTCTTTTGATGAGCAGATACGCGGAGGCGAAGCCGTATGCGTTGCCGACGTTGCTCGACGGGCTGAGCGGGCCGACGAGCGGCACAGTCGAGCTGCCCCGGCACATCGACTGGGGCCCCCGGTACGTGTACGACCTCGGTCAAGTCTCGTTCACCCATCACAGCTTGACCTGCGCGGCCGGCGGAGTGGTGAAGGCGACGGGCGGTCCGCCAACCACGGCGGGGCCGCAGGCCGTTGTGCCTGCGGCCCCGCTCAGGGGGTGGGGATCTCAGGAGGGGTCGCCGTACTGGAGACCGCGTCCGTTGGTGCCGATGTACACCCGGCCGTAGGTGTCGGGGTCACCGGTGATGATGCGCTGGCCGGCGAAGTTGCCCCACTGGTGGGCGTCGTCGTTGATCCGGACCCAGCTGGCGCCCTGGTCGGTGGAGCGGAAGACGCCGGCGACGCCCTTGACGGTGCCGATCAGGTACAGCGCTTGGTACGAGGTGCCCGGTGCGGCCTTGCCGAAGCCGACGGCGGAGGCGGACTGCACCGAGGACAGCTTGGTGAAGCTGCGGCCGCCGTCGGTGGAGTGCAGCAGACCCGTGCCGTCGCCGGCGAGCCACAGGTCGCCCGCGACGCCGGGGACGGCGCTGAGCTTGCCTCCCGGCAGGTCGGCGGCGCGGGCGGTGAAGTTCGCGCCGCCGTCGGTGCTGGCGTAGAGCGTGCCGTTGTTCAGCGAGTAGAAGGTGTTGGCCGAGGACCGGTCGGCGACGACCACGGCATCGTTGCCGAGGCCGTTGACCCTCGACCAGCTCGCGCCCCGGTCGGTGGAGCGGTACGGGGCCTGGCCGGCCTCGGTCCAGACGAAGCTGGAGCCGTCCGCCGCGATCGCGATGTGGCCGCTGTCCGCACTGGGCACCGGCTCGCCCTTGAAGCCGTTCCAGGTGTGGCCGCCGTCGGTGGACAGGGCGCCGTCCTGCGCACCGCCCCTGCCGACCCGGACCACCAGCGAGGGGTTGGACTGGGCGAAGTCGAGGGAGGTGCTGTTGTAGATCGTCGGGTTGGTCAGCCGCCCGGTGGGCTCCTTCGTCAGGTCGTCGTACACGAAGCCGCCCTGGTCGCCCAGCGCGGTGATGAGGGCGGCGGCGCCGGGCGGGGAGACCGCGTCGTAATACGCCGTCTCCTCCAGCCCGCGGGCTCCGATGAACCAGTGGCTGGTGCCGCCGTTGTCGGTCGCGTTGGCGTCCTTGCTGGCCCAGATGCCGTTGCCGGTGCCGTACATCACGTGCCCGGAGTCGAACGGGTCGATGCTCAGGGCGGTCATCCAGTGCCCGATGCCGGTGCCGAGGTACGGGGCGATGGAGGCGTCCCGCACGGACCTGTCGGACTGGGTCTTCCAGGTCGCACCGCCGTCGGTGCTGCGGTAGACCTCGTCCTGCGGCCACCAGCGGTCCAGCGTGGTGACCATCACCGTGGACGGCTTCTGCGGGTCGACGGCCAGACCGGCGAACCCGTAGCCGCCCTGGGACGGCGAGATGTTCTTCCACGCCCCGCCGGAGGTGTTGTACTTCCACACCGAACCCGCCGTCACGCCGTTGGGCCCGGGGGCGTTGCTGTAGGTCAGGTACAGCGAGCCGTCGCCGGAGAGCACACCGTGCTGCGGCACCTGGCCGGTGGGCTGCCCGGAGACCGCCTGCCAGGAGCTGCCGCCGTCGGTGGACCGGTACAGGTTGGTGGATCTGTCGGCGACGCCGACGTAGATCGTGTTGCTGCCGGCCTGGCCGTAGGTCACGAAGGAGATGCCGGTGCCGAAGCTCGCGCCGTCCTTGACCGGGAACGAGGAGACCTGGCTCCAGGTCACCCCGGCGTCGGTGCTGCGCCACAGGCCGTTCTTGCGGGTGCCCAGCAGCAGGTGGTCGTGGTTCGCGGGGTCGATCACCAGGCGCTCGCCCGCCCCACGGCCGTCCTCGTTGCCGCCCAGCTTGAACGGCAGGTCGGTGCGCTGGAAGGTGCGGCCGCGGTCGGTGGAGCGCAGGATCGAACCGTTGCCGGCCCAGTCGTTGGTGTAGGTGCCGGCCGCGAGGTAGAGCCGGTCCGGGTCGACCGGGTCGGTGGCCAGCGACTCGATGCCCAGCAGGTTCCAGTCCTTCTGACCGACCCAGTCGGTCAGCGGGATCCACTGCTCGGCGCCGGTGTCCCAGCGGTACGCGCCACCCATGTCGGTGCGCGCGTACAGCAGGCCCTTCTCCTTCTGGTTGAAGATCAGGCCGGTGACGTAACCGCCGCCCGCCACCGGGGCGTTCCGCCACACGTACGACCCGGAGCCCTGTGCGCCGCCGGACCCGGCCCCGGGCACCGGCGTGCCGGGCACCCTCACCAGCTTCCACTGCTGGTTGGCACCACCCCACCCGGGCCACTGGATGATCTGCGTGCCCTTGGCCGTGGAGTTGCCCGTGACGTCCAGGACCTGACCGCTCTTGCGGGAGGTGAAGGTGACGGCGTCGGACCCGCTCACATCACCGATCCGCCACTGCTGGGAGGCGGAGGAGCGGTCCGTCTGCTGCTCGGCGACAGCCCCCTGGCTGGTCGAGTCGCCCGCTATGCCCAGCACCTTGCCGCTGTTGCGGTTCACCAGCTCGTAGTAGCCGTCCCCGGTGGACCTCAGTTTCCACTGCTGGTTGGCGGTGTTCTGGTCGGTCCACTGCTGGATACGGGTGCCGTCGGCGGTGGAGAAGGCGTTGACGTCCAGCACCTGGCCGCTGTGTACCGAGACCAGCCTGTAGTAGGCACCGCCGTCGACCGTCGCGGCCTGGGAGTTCTCCTGTACGAACACGAAGTACGACCCGACGGTGAGGGACACACCGAGCACCAGAGCTGTGGCGCTCAGGCGACGGCGGTGACGCCCGCGGCGCCTGCCGTTCGTGGGGTTGCTCATGGGTAGACGTTCTCCTTGCGAACTGTGCACGAGGGGACGGGGGGATCCGGCCACCGGGCTGGCCGGATCCACTCCCTTGTGGTCGCAGGGGCCGCAAAGGGTTGCCGCGAGCCGGGAACTTCTTGACGGGAGTTTTCCTCCCCGATCACGGCAACCTTTGTGCGCGCGGCGGCAACTGACGGGCACCTCGTTCACGACCTACGTCTCGCCGCGGCGCTGCTTGCGCCGCATGGTCGGGGTGACCATCTGGGGCCCGACCATGGGCCCGACCACGGGTCTGGCTGTGCCGCGCTCATCCCCGACCATGGCTGGTCGGCGGGTTACGCCTGCCGGGTCTCACGTCCGGTCCGGGGGACTCGCTGGTCGGGGTCGTGGACGGGACGCCACACGGGGGCGCAGGGACCGTGCTGGCGTAGGTCGGCCAGCGGCGCCGCGAGGACGGGGACGTCCCGCAGGCAGGGTGTCAGCGGTCTGGTGGCCGCGCGCAGGGCGCTGATCCGGTTGTCGACGCCGGCGGGGCCGGTGCCGTCCAGGACGAACAGGACGCGGGGGAAGAGCGGGTAGCGCCTCCGCCACTCCTCCAGGCCCGGTTCCTGGAAGGTTGGCCGGCGCCCCGGGACCGCGGGCACGTAGCGGTGGAGGCGCTGGTAAGGGGTGAGCTTGGCGGCGAGGCGTTCGGGGCCCATGGTGGCCCGGTCGACTTCCACGAATGCCCGCAGCATCGGCCCGCTCTCGCCGCCAGTTGGGCCGAGCTGGTAGTACAGGAGTGCGTCGGGGATGACGGCCTCGCCGCTCCCGAGCGGGTGGTGGACCTCGCAGATCCAGTCCAGCGGCCGGCACAGATCGCCGCGGCGGCGGGCGTCCTCGATGAAGGCGAGCGCGGTCTCGGTCACGGTCAGCGTGTGGCCGGCCTTCAGCCGCACGGCGGTCGGATCGGACACGGTCCTGGAGGGCCGGCGCCCGCGCAGCTCGGGCCACTCACAGGCGAGTTGCACGCCGTACGGGGTGGGGAACCACACCCGGGTTCGTCCGGCCTGCGGCAGGGTGATGCGGTCGACCAGCCCCTCCACGCGCAGCCTGGCCAGCCGCCGCCGGGTCTGCTCGATACGCACCTCGGGGGCGATCATCTGGTGCATCTGCTCGGTGGTGGCCATCCGGTACTGCGTCAGCACGCCCAGCGCCATCCGGTCCCCGCTGCCCACGTCCACGCCGATCATCACGGCTCTGCTCGCTTCCCGTCCGGTGCGGCACCGGCCTGCCCGGTGCCGCGCGTACCGGTCACAGCAGCAGCCGGCCCCGACCAGAGCCCCGACCACGAAGGCCCGACCACGGTCACGAAGCGACAACACCTCCGTGGAGCAGGCCCACATCCCAGCCGACAACCCGGCCGACAACCGTCCGCACCTCTGCCGGGCCCGCCCGCGAACCCGCAGGTCACCACGCCGGTCAGGCCGTGGTCGGGAGGCCGACATCCCCTCTACGCCCCCGAACCACGCCCCACAGCAGGAAGAACAAGAAAAGTGGGTGGGTGGGACAGGTCTCGTATGGTGGGCGAGGGGATCGGGCGCCGCTGGTGTTGCTCGCGCGCGTCGGCGGGGCCGCGCGCGACGCCGGGCGGACAAGCCGCCCGGCGACTGCGCGTGCGACGGGTAACCCAACGCCCCCTGCCGCCGTCCGCCTCTTGATCGTCTGAGCCCGTTCGGTCAGCTCCACACCTGAGGGTTCGGTCGGGCATCGGAGGCGTCCATGAAGGTCAGGCCGGCTGCCCGGAGGGTTGTCTCCAGCGGGGGCCCGAGAGTGGGACCGTGCGCGCCGACCGCGGGCTGGACCAGGCACTCGCCACGATGCAGATCCGCCACCACTGGCCGGGCCCGATCAAGAGGGCCGCCCGGATCCCGGCCCCGCTGCTCGTCGCGGGCATCCTGGTTGCCTTCGGGCTGATCAGCGTGGCCGTGCAGGTCCATGCGGCGGCTGCCTAGGCGCTGCTGGCCGCCGTATGGGCGGTCACCCTGCTGGCCTTGCGGGCCCCTGCTTCCTGCCCCGAGGCGGCTCCGGCTCGTTCGGGGCCAGTGACGTGATCGTTAACGTCAGCCCGACTGGGGAGCTCGCGCTGATGGCGGGTCCCCGGCCGGCGGCTTTCAACGGCTCAGGCCACGCCGAGGTTCCACGGTTCCGCGGGCTGTGCCATCGACGTCCCGTTGCCGGTCCCGACCCACAGGTAGCCGTCACCGCCCTTCCACGCCACCTCGAAGCTGCCGTCGGACATGGTTGCCAGCGACGGGCTGGAGGAGCTGCCGCTGGTGCCGACGCCGAGCTTCCACGGTTCCGCGGGCTGTGCCATCGACGTCCCGTTGCCGGTCCCGACCCACAGGTAGCCGTCGTTGCCCTTCCACGCCACCTCGAAGCCGCCGTTGGGCAAAGCGGCCAGCGATGGACTGGTCGTGTCGGCCACACCGAGCTTCCACGGTTCCGCGGGCTGTGCCATTGACGTTCCGTTGCCGGTCCCGACCCACAGGTAGCCGTCACCGCCCTTCCACGCCACCTCGAAGCTGCCGTCGGACATGGTTGCCAGCGACGGGCTGGAGGAGCTGCCGCTGGTGCCGACGCCGAGCTTCCACGGTTCCGCGGGCTGTGCCATCGACGTTCCGTTGCCGGTCCCGACCCACAGGTAGCCGTCGTTGCCCTTCCACGCCACCTCGAAGCCGCCGTTGGGCAAAGCGGCCAGCGATGGACTGGTCGTGTCGGCCACACCGAGCTTCCACGGCTCAGCCGGCTGTGCCATGTTGAGTCCGCTGCCGGTCCCCACCCACAGGTAGCCGTCGTCGCCCTTCCACGCGACTTCCCAGCCGCCGTTGGGCAGGGCGACGATCGACGGGCTGGTGCCGGGAGCGACGCCGAGCAGCCAGGGCTCTGCCGGCTTGGCCATGGTGAGTCCGCTGCCGGTCCCCACCCACAGCCGCCCGTCGTCGCCGGCCCAGGCGGTGACCCAGGTGCCGTCGGTCAGGGTGGCGATGGACGGCTTGGTTCCCTGCGCGACACCGAGCAGCCAGGGCTCAGCGGGCTGTGCCATCGACGTCCCGCTGCCGGTCCCCACCCACAGCCGCCCGTCTGTGCCCCTCCAGTCTGTGGTGTATCCGCCGTTGGGCATCGCGGTGAGGCCCGATGAGCTGCTTCGAGGCAGGGTAGCGACCGTCACACTGACGGGCCCGTACGTGTGGTCCTGGCCGTCGATCTCGTTGGCGATGAAGGAAACCTGGTACGTACCGCCGGTCAGCCCGGCCGTGTTCCAGGCATACGGGTAGTTCGATGCTCCACCAGCTGAGGGGGTCAGTTGGCCGCTGTTGTAGCCGTTGGGTCCGGTGATCACGTATCGGCCGGTGTTGATGTAGCCGGAGGCGCTCGCCAGGCCGGTGAGGTTGACGGTGCCGGAGACGGTCTGGCCGGAGGCCGCCGTGCCGCCTGCGTCGATGGCGACGTTGAAGCCGGCCGGGATCGGGGTCCAGGCGGTGTCGTGCATCCAGTGCACGTCACCAGAGCCGCCCAGGACGTTCTCGACCATGCCGTTGCTGACGGTGATGCCGTCCCACTCGCCGGGTGTGGAGGCGACCTGGTTCCAGTTCTGGTGGACCATGTCGATCGTGCCGTTGCCGCTCGCGTCGACGTGGCTGGCGATGACGACGCCGGTGTGACCGGCGCCGCTGTCGTAGTAGGAGATCACGTCGCCGGGCTGGGGGGCGGTGTGGTCGGACAGGGAGTTGCCACGCAGCACGAAGCGCCCGGGGTGGATGTTGTTGAGTGCGGCCGTGAGGTTGTCGGCCTGGTCCTTGCCGTCGCCGCCGTCGTTGCCGGTCAGGCCCCAGCGCTGGATCGCGTAGCGCATCGGGAGTTCGGCGCACTCCCATTCGTTGCTGCCCCAGCCGGTGGCGCGGTCGTTGCCGTTGCTGTAGCCGCAGACCTGCAGGCCGTCGATCTTCTCGTTGAGCAGGCTGTAGTAGCCGCCGTCGCAGGTGCCGCCGCCGTGGGTCCAGTATCTGGATGGAGGTGCGGGCAGCGGTCCGCCGAAGGATATGACCGGGTCCCCCGAAGCAGTGGCGGTGGCGGCCATCGCGGTGGCGTGCGGGTGGGAGCCGGCGTTGGCGGCGGTGACGTCGACGGTCGTCGGCTTCGTCAGGTCGGCGGAGGTCACCGTGATGCCGGTGCCGAACCCGGCTGGGACGTGTGGCTCCGCGTGTTCAGCGCGCACCACCCAGATCCTCTTGCCTGCCTCGACGATCCACTGCACGGTCCGGAGCTTGCTGGCGCCATCGGTCTCGTGCCGGACCTGCCCGGTCACCCTCTGCCCGAACAGTGTCGCGACCGGCCCCGGGGCCCAGGGGCCGCCGACCGACCGCCAGGCGGCGCTGCTGCCGGACTCCGCGACCGGGAAGTCGGACTTGGGCAACCGCTCACCGAAGGGCACCGCCGTGACGGAGAAGAACCTGAACGGTCCGGACGCCTCGGCCGAGGCGCTCTGCACCGAGTCCCCGGGCTTGGGTGCGAACGACGCGCCGACCGGCATATCGGGGTCGGTGACCGTGAGCGCGACGCCGTCGACGGTCATGGCGTGGCGCGCCACCGCGGTCTTGGCGTTGACGACCGGAACCGGGCCGGCGGACTCCGCGGCGTGCGCGGTGGACATCACCCCCATCGGGGCGGCCAAGGCTCCGGCGACGACGACGGCGGACAGAATGCGGGAGGTGCGAGGCAAGGGAGTCTCCTGAAACGGTGGTGGGAAGGTAGGTCCATGGGCGAGACGGAGACCGGTCGGCTATGCCGAGCCGGGCCATGGCGCGTGTTGCGTGAGTCGGGCCACTCGCGACGACGTCAGTGCGGTGAGCTCAGGTGTGGCGCCACCGCCATCGGCGGTCGGGCAAGAGAGCGCGGCACAAAGGACCCTGGAACCGGGCGTCCCGAGTGAGGGATTCGTGTCGAGGCAGTTCTGACACGAATTCCCAGAGAAAGATGTCGGCGGGACTTCGGTGGGCGTGCGCGTTCACCGCGGAGGTGTCGCGGTCCAGCCGGGGAGGGAGGCAAGGAGGTGGGCGACAGCGGCTGCGACGTGCGGGGCGCCGTCCGTCGCCGCTGAAGAACAGGCCGAGATCTACTCCGCTGGGTCGGGGCCGGGTCCGCATGTGTTCGATGCCGGCCCTGGGATCGAGGTGGGCCCACAAGGTGTCCAGGACGCGCTCGGCATCCGCAGAGCTGGGCTGCGGCAGGTCAGGGCTGGTGAGGACCAGGTGGACGAGGTGCATGGTTCTCCTAGTCCCAGCCGATACCGTCCGTCTGCGGCGGCGTCACCGCGGAGGTGACCGGTACGCCCACGGCGGCTGCAGCCGTGGGGGTCTGGTCCCATCCGATGCCGTCCGCCAAGGCGGTCGGGGCGGCATCAGCCGCCCCAAATGCGGGAGCGATGACCAGTACGGCAATGACTGCGGCGCGAACGATTTTCGACATGACAGTCCCCCCGGTTCGATAGCGAAAGCAGTTCTTGATTTCGGGATTTGATCGACCGTCGCCGGTGCTTTCTTTCCGTCCGGCGTTCTGAGAAGAGCATGCCTGGCGGCTACGGCGGCCGGAACGGGTTCGGTGGGGCACCAAGCTGCCCGGCACCTTGGTGCCGGTTGCGGGAGCAGGTCGCCGCGACGGCCGTTGCGCGGTCGGCCAGGGCCTGACAGGATCGCGCCTGCACGAATTGATCCGCTGGCGTCACACGCGCACGGGGGTGCGGCAATCATGGTGCTCGGCGTTCTGGGCCTCGATCCTGTGGCCGAGGCGGTATACGCGGCTCTGCTCCAACATCCGAAGTCGGACCTGTCCGGCCTCCAGGCCGTCACGCAGTTGACCGAAGCAGAAGTGCGCGCAGCACTGGACGACCTAGCCGATCGCGCGTTCGTGCGCCCCTCTCGCGACATCCCGGGCGGGCTTCGGATCGTCAGCCCCCAGATCGCCTTGGACCTGATGGTCCGCCGGCAGGAGGAAGACCTGGCCCGCCGGGCCCAGGAACTCGCCGCGAGCAAGGCCGCGGCCGCCCCGCTGCGTGCCCTGGGGGCTACGACTTCGGGGCGTCGATCTTGAGCTTTTCTCCGGTGGTGGAGACGAAGACGACCAGGAGCTTGGCGGGTTTGGTCCGGCTGGTGTTCTCGGTGAGGAGGTGGTGGGCGCCCGGCTGCTCGACCCAGTTCTCGCCCTGGTGGTAGGTAGTCGCGGGCTTGCCGGCGAGCTGGCTGCGCACGGTGCCTTCGAGGACGTAGGCGTAGACGAACGCCTGGCCGTGCCGGTGCGGCATCGCGCGTGCGTTGGGCGGGAAGTCGACGATCGCCGAGGTGAATGTCTTGCCCTTCACATTCGGAAAGGCCTGCTGGAGCAGCGGCTTGAGGGTTTCGGTGGGGCGTGTCGATGCCATGGCCGCAGGCGATGCCACGGCCGCGGTCGTGCCCGTGGCGTGGGTGGGCTGGTCCGAGGTCGAGCAGGCCGTGGCCGCAGTCAGCGTGGCGACGGCCAGGAGGCCGGTGGCGATTCGCATTCCGATCACGATGGGTCTCCTGATTCAGTCTTCCGTGACGCGGATGATCGTCTTGCCCGGGGTGCGCTTGCCGGGGGCGAACGCGGCGGGTGCCTCGGCGAGCGGCCGCACCGCACCGACGAGCGGCTTGAGCCGGCCGTCCCGCAGCCGCGTGGCGAGATCGGCGAGCCGGGCGCGGTCGGGTTCGACGACGAAGAAGACCGCCCGCCCGTCCTTGGGCTGGACTGTGAGTGTTCGGGGTGGTGTCAGAGGGTTGGTCGGCAGCGGGTTTTGATCCAGCGAATGGCTGCTGACCTGGCTTTTTCCGTGTTGGAGTTGGGATCTTGGCTGTCATGGGGTGACTAATTCGCTGTTACGGCATGCGAGTTCGGCCTAGCACACCTCGTGTCTGGCTGTTGTGGGGATGAGCATTCCTGTGTTCTTGGTCAGGGCAGGGGTGTGTGCTGCTGTGTATGACGGCTGAGCTGTCGTCTTCACCGTTGTCGCTGCCGGTGGCGTCGCTGTCGGTGGGGGCCGAGAGACCGATGGTGGCTTCCCGTGGACGGGACCGGGTCTTGGTGCGGCAGGTGGTGGTGCGTCGTCTTCTCGCGCTCGATGAGACAGGAACGCTTCAGACGGTGCATGTCCGTATTGCCGCGCAGTCGGCGGGGGTCAATGTGCGGACGGTGTGGCGTTGGCTGGCTGTGGCGAAGGAGTCGGGCCGTCTCGAACCTGTGGCGCGCCGTGGGGCGTTCATGTTGACGGACGTGTTACGGGCCCGGCTGGGGGAGCTGGGCGGGAATGTGAAGGCCTTGCACCGCTGGATGGCCGAGCACGCCGAACAAGTGCTTCCCGCTGTGGGCCGGGACAGGCTGCCGTCGTTGTCGACGCTGCATCACGCGGTGAACCGGGAACGGCGCGCCGGGCGCGTCCTCGACCTTGCCCGTCCTGGTTATGCCCGGGTCGATCCGGCCGCCTATGACCGTGCGCTGGCTGAGCTGGCCTTGCCGGGTACGGTCGACGAGGCCGGCCAAGCGGCCGTCGATCCTGCCCCGAAGAGGGACGAGGACAGCGCTGAGAAGGCCAGCCCATCGCCGTTCACCGCCGGCGTGCGCCTGTACGTGCCGGGTGCGCACGTCGTCTCCACCCTGCAGCTCGGCGAGGTGGCCGAGTCCCTTGCGCATACCATCGCCGCGCGCGGGACCGTGTGCGTGTACGGGGATCCCGGACACGGCAAGACCGTCGCTCTCTACCAGGCCCTGCGTCTGCTGCCACGCCGTGTACCGGTCCACTTCGCCCAGGTGGCGGTGAAGCCGGCCTTGCCGCAGTTGCGGGCTGCGCTGCTCACCGCGTTCGGTCTGCCCGCCACGGCGCTGACGAACCGCACGGACGCCGCCGACCGCGCGCTGCTTCAGGAGTTCCAAGCCCCCGGTGTGCTGGTCATCGATGACGTGCAGCGCATCGCCGCCCCGGAACTGGACTACCTGCGCCTGCTCGTGGACGCGCCCACCACCCAGACCTCCCTCGTGCTGTGCGGCGCGGGGGCCGAGCGCACCCTCACGCGGGCTCCCGCGCTGGCCTCCAGGGTGCTGACCTGGCAGCAGGTGTCCCGCCTGGACACCAGCCAGATCCCCACCGTGCTGCGTTTGTTCCACCCGCTGTGGGATCCCGCAACCGACGCTGACCTGCTGCACGCCGATGCCACCTGGGCGAGGGGGAACTTCCGCACCTGGGCGAAGATCACCTCCCATGCCTACGCCGCCCTCGCCCGCCACCCCGAGACCGCGGTGGACCGGGCCCTGCTGTCGCGTGCCTGTTCCCGCCTCGGCCCCACCCCCTGACCGACCACTCCACGGGCCGAAGGACTTCAATGACCGAGACCACCCCCGACCACGAGCCGGCACGACCGCTGTCCGAACCCGTCCTCGATCCCGCATCGCTGATCGCGTTACGGTCCCCGGCCGTACGTCGCCTGCTCGCCCTGCGCACCCAGCGTCGGCTCACCCGCGCCCACGTCCACACCACCGCCCAGTGCCTGAACGTCTCGGAGCGCACCGTATGGCGGTGGCTGGCGGACGCGACCACCACACCCGAGAGCGTCGCGTATCCGGGAGCACGCCGTGCCGACCGGTTCGAGATCACCCCCGAGATTCGGGTGTTGCTGGCGTACTGGCACGGCAACGCCTCCGCGGTCCACCGCGAACTCCTCGCCCGCGCCAAGGCCGCCGCCGATACCGAGCCCTCCGAGGAGACCGACACCTCAACGACCATCGCCCCCGCCACACCGCAGCCCACCGCCTCCGTTCCAGGCGGCGCCCCGCCCGCGTCCGTGCCGCTGCTGGACCCTGTGCCGTCGCTGCCGACGTTCCTGCGCGCTCTGCGCCGGGATCTCACGGCGGGGGAGCGGGCGGGCTACCGCCACGGTCCCGAGGCCGCCCGCGCCCTGGACGTGTTCGCCAAACGCCCCCGGACCCGGCGCAACCACGTCTGGGAGGCCGATCACGTCCAGGCCCCGCTACGGGTCGACGCCGACGGTGACCTCGTTGCGCCGTATGTCACGTGGTTCATCGACTGCGCGACCAAGGCCATCACCGGCCTTGCCGTCACCCCCGCCACACCTACCCGCGCCTCGATCCTGGCCGCCCTGCGTTCCGCGGTCCTGCGCACTGACCCCTACGGCCCCGTCGGGGGACTTCCCGAGCACGTGCGGTTCGACCGCGGCCGCGATGTCCTCTCCCGCACCGTCACCACCGCGCTGACCGCGCTGGACGCGGACATCACCGTCCTGCCGCCCTACAGCCCGCACCTGAAAGGCAGCATCGAGAACCTCAACCACTGCGTCACCCGCATGCTGTTCGCCGCCCTGCCCGGCTACACCCCCAAGAAGCCGCGCCGCCGCCCCGACCGCCGCCCTCAAACGGCCCCGCCCCTGTCGTTCACGGCGTTCACCGAGGAACTTCTGGCCTGGGCACAGTGGTGGAACACCGAGCACCGCCCCGCCGAACTGCACGGCGCCACCCCGCTCGAAGCCTGGCAAGCCGATCCGACCCCGCTCAACGACGTCCCCGCCCACGACGTGTGGACGTTCACGCTCGAAGACGACAGCCGCACCCGCACCATCACCAGCCACGGCGTCCGCTTCAAGAACCGGGACTACATCGCTGGCTGGATGACCGGACAAGCAGGACTCAAAGTCACCGTGCGCTTCATGCCCCACCACACCCACGAGATCGAACTCTGCACACCCCACGGCCGCCACCTCGGCACCGCGTATCTGGTCGACCAGGCCACCGAAGAGCAGCTTCACGCGCTGCGCCGCACCCGCGCCCGGCGCGCCAGACGCCTGCGCGCCGACGCGAAAGCCGCCGAACAGCTACGCCACACCCGCTTCGCCCCCGCCACCGAGCCGGGCCTCCCGCGCCGCCTGGACGCCATGACCACCACCGAGGCCTCGCAGGAACTGGCCCAGCACCGCGAGAGCGACCTCACCACGCTGGCACTGCCCGACCTGATCCCGCCCGCAGTGCCACCCGCCGACTGGGCCACACCCGAGGCCCTCAAAGCGCGAACCCACCCCGCCGAAGGCGGCGCCGATACCCAATCCTGCCTGTGAGGACACCCCATGACCCGCCACCTGCCGCCCACCCCCATCGATCAGTACGTGTCCCTGCCCGAGGCCCGCCTGGTCACTACCCGCGCGCTGCTCACTGCCCGGGAGAACCTGGCCGACACGATCGAGGCACGAGCGATGATGTGCGTCCACGGCGGCGCCGGCTTCGGCAAGACCATGGCCGTCACCAGCTGCCTGCGCGAACTCGAACCCCAAGAGGACATCCGCCGCATCACCTTCCACGCCCGCGCCACCACCCGCGCGGTGCGCCACGAACTGCACGCCGCCCTCGAACTGCCGGGCCAGCCTCCGCGTTATGCCAGCGAATTCGACCATCTCCTCAAGAGCGCGCTCGCCACGCATCCGCGCACGCTCATCCTGGACGAAGCGCAGTGGCTCCAAAGCGACCAGCTGGAGTACGTCCGATACCTCTGGGACGACCCCTACACCCAGCTCGCCGTCATCTTCGTCGGCGGCGAGGGCTGCCACGCCGCGCTGCGTAAGGAACCGATGCTGTCCTCCCGGATATTCATCTGGCAGCGCTTCACCCGCCTCACCGGTGACGAGGTGTTGGAGGCCATCCCGCTCTACCACCCGATCTGGGCCGACGCAGACCCGGACGACATCACCTTCGCCGACAGCCACGCTGCCCACGGAAACTTCCGTAACTGGGCCCGCCTAACCGCCCACACCCAGACGGCCATGGAACGCACCGGCCGGGAACGCGTCGACCAAGAAGTACTGCGCTGGGCCTTCAGCCGCCTCGGCTCGGGCACATAGGCCCGTCGGCACGCCCGCGCCGTTCTCCAAGCGCATCGCCTACTCATGCCAGACGGGGACCGAGAGTCGTGCTGCTGCCGGCTGGCTTCGTAAGCGAGAACGGACACCACATCTTGACGAGTTCGGGCAACACTTGTCGATCACAGAACCAGAATCGTCGATGGAAACTGACACCGCTGGACGGAGGGTTCCCCTTCGATGCCGAGGTGACGGGCTGACGGCCATTCGACGAGGGGGTGTTCGCCGACGCTGGTTGATCCACAATGGGGCTATGACCGCCATCCAACCGCAGCCGCGGTTCACCATATTCGTGCACCTCACGGCTTTGCCCTCGTGGCTCGCGCTGGAGCGCCCTGAGCGTCAGCAGATCATCGCCGAGCATGTGCAACCGCTGCTGGACAAACACGACACTGTCCAGGTCCGGTGGTTCGATGCTGAAGCCTGGGCCTCCGCTGCGTCCGATGTTCTCGTGGCGACGACCAACGACCTGACCTCGTGGTCCGATCTGTTCGAGGGTCTTCGCGACAGTCCGCTGTGGAGCGTGCCCTACTTCCGGGTGGAGCTTGTACTGCCGACGATCGAGGATGGCTTCGCCGACTACGAGCGTCGAACCGGGCAGCGTGACTGAGCCGTCGTTGGCGCCGTGATGATGGCCGGCCGCCAGACTCTGCCAAGGCCGTTCGCCCTCGGCTTCGCCTGGGTGCCCGTCCGTACGCTG